>NZ_JBLWMW010000015.1:0-88369 GCF_048515945.1 Pseudoalteromonas 'SMAR' | reverse complement strand
CTGGCCGTGGCCGCATGACTGCTCGTCAAATCGAAGCAGCTCGTCGTGCTATGACACGTCACATCAAGCGTCAAGGTAAAATCTGGATCCGTGTATTCCCAGATAAGCCAATTACAGAAAAGCCGCTAGAAGTTCGTATGGGTAAAGGTAAAGGTTCTGTTGAATACTGGGTTGCTGAAATTCAGCCTGGTAAAGTACTTTACGAGATGGAAGGTGTTTCAGAAGAGCTTGCTCGCGAAGCATTCAACCTAGCTGCTCGTAAATTACCTTTCAAAACAACATTTGTAACTCGGACGGTAATGTAATGAAAGCTAGCGAACTTAAAGACAAAAGCGTAGAAGAGCTAAATGCTGAACTTCTTGAGCTTCTTCGTGAGCAGTTCAACCTGCGCATGCAAGCGAGCACTGGTCAGCTAGCTCAAACTCACGAGCTTAAGAAAGTACGTCGCAATATTGCGCGTGTTAAAACGGTTATCAACCAGAAGGCAGGTGCATAATGAGCGATAAGATCCGTACTCTACAAGGTCGTGTACTAAGCGACAAAATGGACAAATCAATCGTTGTTGCTATCGAGCGTCAGGTTAAACACCCGATCTACGGTAAGTTCATCAAGCGCACTACGAAAGTACACGCGCACGATGAGAGCAACACGGCACTAGCAGGTGACATCGTGACTATTCGCGAATGCGCACCTATCTCTAAGAATAAATCTTGGACACTAGTTGACGTGATTGAACGTCCTAAGAAAGCTTAATTTTAGTTTTTAACTAAATTAAATTTCTTATACAAAGCCCCGGCAACTGCCGGGGCTTTTGTTTTTGTGGTGTTTAAAGTATTTGTGCTTATCGAGCGTCAGGTTAAACACCCGATCTACGGTACTCTTACCGAAAAGAAAGCATCAAGCGCACTACGAAAGTACACGCGCACGATGAGAGCAACACGGCACTAGCAGGTGACATCGTGACTATTCGCGAATGCGCACCTATCTCTAAGAATAAATCTTGGACACTAGTTGACGTGATTGAACGTCCTAAGAAAGCTTAATTTTAGTTTTTAACTAAATTAAATTTCTTATACAAAGCCCCGGCAACTGCCGGGGCTTTTGTTTTTGTGACGATTAGAATTTGAACCTTAGTTCTAGCTGTCCTCCTGACAGGTTTCAACGCCCTTCCATGGGCGTAGACTGACTTATCGATGCCGCCCAAAGAAAAGTAATCAAAAGAAAGGGCACTCCCAGCACCACACTAATACCAGTTTGATTAATTAAAGGGTCGATTCTGAGGCAAGTAGTCTTTGCCAATACCTTGTAATTGCAGTCGTCTTTTACTGTGGAGAATTGGTTTAGCTGTCCTCCTGACGGGTTTCAACGCCCTTCCATGGGCGTCGACTGACTTTTCTTTGCTTGCCCAAAGTAAAGTCAGCAAAAGAAAGGGCACTCCCAACATCACACCGGGAACCTCAAGCCAGCAGCCAATTTTAACGTTACCAGCATGTAAGGGCCGTCCTTGGCCCTGACATGCTTTTTCGCGCTATCCCGGCGCGAAATAAGTTAATTGGCTGCTGACTTGAGGGTGTGATGAGGGAGATAGATGGTGCTGCAAGTTGTTTTTTATCCTATTAACTCTTTCATTGCTGGTAGAACGGTAGAACGGTAGAACGGTAAAGCGAGTAGTCCTTATTGCTTTGGATTGTTGGTGGTTTCGCTGGCTATCGTGTAGGGGAAGGTGAGTAGCACTAAAGTGTGCTGTCTTTTTAGTCTGGAGGCGGTATGCTTAAGAAAACAATAATAAAATCATCGCAGCTATGTTTTCTATTGGTCTTATCAGCCTGATTGCGCTGATTTATTTGGCATTACTGTTCACCATCGCGTGGGGGGCAGACAAGCTTAGCATGCGCTTTAATTCGCATCGTGTTAAGCAGGTAACCTATGCCTTGTCGTTGGGAGTCTATTGTACTTCGTGGGCGTTTTTTGGCACTACGGCGCAGGCGGCCAATAATGGTTGGTGGTTAGCCCCGACCTACCTTGGCACCATATTATTGTTTCTTTTTGGCTGGCAGGTGTATACCCGTATTGCCGAGATCTGTCGCCAGCAACAGTTAACCTCAATGGCTGACTTTATTGCTACCCGTTATGGCAACTCTTCCAGTTTATCTGGCTTAGTGTCTTTGATCTCAGTGATTGCGGTGGTGCCCTATATCGCACTCCAGCTTAATGCTACCAGTGCCAGCATTGCTATGTTAACGCCGCAAAGTGAACGCATCAGTATCGCTTTTTGGCAAGATAGCACTTTTTATATCACGCTTTTGTTAGCCCTATTTGCCATTTTGTTTGGCGCTAGACGATTGCGACCGAGTGAGCATAACCCAGGGTTAATGACGGCCATTGCATTTGAGTCTTTAATCAAGCTGTTTGCCTTTATCGCAGTTGGGGTTTACGTGTGTTTTTTCTTATTCGACACCCCCATGAGCCTACTTCAACAAGCGCAAGCTCAAGGCGTTGCCCGTGATATTGCAGCCACGGCTAGCCCAATTTATGTCTATTGGGTGCATGTGCTGCTAGGGCTGTTGGCCACTTTGTGCTTACCAAGACAATTTCACACGGCATTTATTGAATATGATGAGGAGAAGCAGTTCCATACTGCCCGTTGGCTGTTTCCTGTTTATCTGCTGTTGATCAATCTATTTATTCTCCCTATCGCTTACGCAGGGCTGGTTTATTTTGATGGCCAAGACGTCGGTTATGATACCTTTGTGTTGGCGTTACCACTGGCTTCAGACTCGCCATGGGTAGCGTTAGTGGCATTTCTTGGCGGCTTCTCTGCGGCAACCAGTATGGTCATTGTCTCTGCCATTGTGTTGTCGATTATGATCACCAATGACTTTATTAATCAGTTTTTATTACGCCGCTCCCAGTTGCATTCAGGTCACCGCGGTTTGTCCAAATTTAATTTATTGAATGCCCGCCGTGTGGTGATTGTGCTTATTTTACTGTTGAGTTATGCCAGCCACCGCGTCTTGGCCGAAGGCAATACCTTAGCCAATATGGGGCTCATGTCTTTTGCCTTAGTGGCGCAGTTTGCTCCGGCCATGGTAATAGGCTTATGGTGGCGAGGCGCGTCACGACAAGGAGCGCAATGGGGAATTTTAACGGGCTTTGCGATTTGGTTTTATACCTTGCTGATGCCGAGTCTGTTTACTGGCTTCAATTATCACGTGGAGTGGTTACAAACAGGGCCACTTGATCTTGCTTGGTTGGCTCCGCAAGACTTTCTTGCTTTAGGGCTCGACCCCACTACTCAGTCTGTGCTGTTATCTCTAACGGCCAATGTACTGGTTTACATTTTAGTGCCGTTTGTCAGTGCGGCGCGACTGCCAGAGCGCTTACAAAGCAATAAGTTTATCCTGCAGTCAAAATCTTCTCAGCCCAACCGAGCGTTGTTAAGTTATCAAGATTTGGCGACCTTATTGCAGCGCTTTAGTGAGCAAAGTCGTGCCCAAGCGCTCGTTGAAGCCCATTTCCCCATGCCGCAATCGCGTTGGCGAGAGCCGGCACCGCTTGCGGTTGAGCAATTAATTGAGCGGGAAATGTCGACCTTGGTGGGCGGGGCATCGGCCAAGCTGATTATGGATGTAGCAAAAGACGAAAAACGTCAGCCACTGGAGCAGGTGGCTGATTTTGTCGATGAAGCTTCTCAAGTGCTGCGCTTTAATCGTGACTTACTACAAGCGACCATTGAAAATGTCAGTCAAGGGATCAGTGTGGTGGACAATCAACTGCAACTGGTGGCTTGGAACCAGCGTTACTTGGAAATGTTTAATTACCCTGACGACGCTTTGTTTATTGGTCGTCCCGTGGCTGAGCTGATCCGCTTTAACGCCGAGCGCGGCTTGTTTGGTCAAGGAGATATAGAACAGCAGGTCGAAAAACGCCTTACTCACCTGCGCCGCGGTAGCGCCTATCGCTATCGTCGTGAGCACAAGGATGGCCGAGTCTTTGAAATGCAGGGCAACCCTTTGCCAGGAGGCGGCTTTGTTACCACCTACACCGACATTACCGAGTTTGTCGAGCAGCAAGCGCAGCTGCAACAGGCCAATGTGAATCTAGAAGAAAAAATCGCTGCTCGCACCAAAGAGCTTATTGCCACCAATCATGCCCTAAGTGAGGCTAAGCGTCAGGCGGAGCAAGCCACAGAAAGCAAAACCCGCTTTTTTGCTGCCGCCAGTCACGACTTACTGCAACCCTTTAACGCCGCGAGCTTATTTTGCTCACTAATGAATGAAAAAGCCCAGGGGACAGAGTTAGCTGAGCTGTCGCAGAGTATTAAAAGCTCCTTATCCAGTGCCGAAGAGTTACTATCCAGCATTTTGGAGCTCACCAAGCTCGAAGCGGGGGCGTTTAAGGTTAATATCAGTCGTTTTTCTTTGCATGCTTTTCTGTTACAACTGAGCAATGAGTACGGTGCTTTAGCCAAAGACAAGGGCTTGCAATTTCAAGTACAGTATGCCGATGTGGTGCTGGAAACCGATAAAGCACTACTTAAACGCGTGATTGGCAACTTAT
The DNA here is from genome assembly GCF_048515945.1 of Pseudoalteromonas 'SMAR'. Classification (NCBI taxonomy): domain Bacteria; kingdom Pseudomonadati; phylum Pseudomonadota; class Gammaproteobacteria; order Alteromonadales; family Pseudoalteromonadaceae; genus Pseudoalteromonas; species Pseudoalteromonas 'SMAR'. Next base: position 83,809 of record NZ_JBLWMW010000015.1, on the reverse strand, counting down.
TAAGTAACGCCATTCGCTATACCGAGCAAGGGGCCGTGCGCTTATTAACGGAAACACAAGGCAGTAGCGTATCGATTATTGTTGAAGACACTGGGGTGGGGATTGCTAAGCAAGATCAAGAAGCCATTTTCCAAGAGTTTAAACAGTTGCACAGTAAAGAACTGGCGCAAGGGTTGGGGCTGGGACTGGCCATCAGCAAACGTATTTGCCATGTGTTAGCAATTCCGATGACTCTGGGGTCGCAGCTGAATAAGGGCACACAATTTACTCTTACCTTGCCATGTTACTACGATCAAAGCAAGGCGGCTCCAGAAACCACCACAGAGAAAACCACTGGCGATACTCAGTTGGCGGGGCTGCGTATTTGGCTGCTCGATAATGACGCGGCGGCTCTTGCGGCGCTATCGCAAGTGTTAAAAAGCTGGGGCTGTGAGGTTGAGGTGGCCAGTAACCAAGCTCAGTTGGCTGACTTAGTGGCGACAACTACGGCGGATATCTTAATTGCGGATTACCAGCTCGACCATGGCGTAACTGGACTCGATGTCATTACGGCATTGGAGCTTGATAGCATGGCCACCATCATTAATACCGCCAACCACGATGAAGCGATCCGTGAGCGGGTCAGTGATGCGGGTATGCCATTGTTGTATAAACCGCTGAAAACTCCAGCATTAAAGCGCATGTTAAAGCGTTTAAAACCTTAGCTGGCATCATCCTCAGAGTGCACCGCCGTGGCCAATTGGTTAAATAAAATACCAGCTTGGGTGCGGTTGTAGACGTTTAGCTTTTTCAAAATGGCAGAAACATGCTGTTTGATGGTGGTTTCTTGAATCGACATGGCGTAAGCAATTTGCTTATTCAACAAGCCATCGGCAATCATGGTTAACACCCGATACTGCTGTGGCGTCAGCTTTTCCAAATTACGGGCAAAGTTGGCTTGCTCTGAGTCGGGTGCTTGGTTAATGTCCATCACCGTAGGCAGCCAAGTTTCTCCTTCTAGCACCTGTACAATCGCGGCGCCTATAACATCCAGCGAAGAAGACTTGGGTATGTAGGCACTGGCGCCAAGAGCAATGCATTGACTCATAATGGCAGTCGACTCATTGGCAGAGACCATAATAACCAAAATATCGGGGTATTGGTTGCGTAATCTGGCTAAGCCTTCTAGACCTCGTGCACCAGGAATGGATAAGTCGAGAAACACCAACTCGGTCTCTGGGTGCTGTTCAAGCATTTCGAATAGGGCATCGAGCGTACTCGCCTCTTTGATGGGCTCATTGCCTATAGCTTGTGCGGCGGCCTGTTTTAAGGCGCTGCGAAATAGCGGGTGGTCATCAGCGATAATGGCTTGCACCTGTGACATCCTTTGGTAACTCCTAGTAGCTGTTGTTATAGGTTATTTCCTTAACCACATCAAGTGATTGCGATACGAGGGGGAAGCCTTGCACGCAACTTGGGAAGTGGCATGAACACTGGGGATATCCATGCCACTTATGGGCTGCGCCTAGAAGCGGTAAGCCACAGTCAGAGACACAGTTCTAGGATCGCCATAATAGCCAATCAAGGTATTATCGCCGCCTAGCCCTGGGGTGTATTTACTGACATCACTTGGGTCACTAGGATCCGGGGTGACGAACTGATAGCCACCAATCATGTACTCTTCGTCGGTGAGGTTTTTCGCATGTAATCCAACTCGCCAATTACCATCGGTGCTGTACCAATTCACGCTGAGGTTGACTAAGCCATAGCTGTCTTGGGTCAACAGGCTGTCTTCTTCAAATAACACATAGTCACCGCGATGGTAGTAGTTGGCATTCACCACCCAATCACCAATCTCACTGTACACTTTGTACGTCGCGCCTAAGTTGAAGGTCAACTCAGGGGTGTTGGAGATAGTAAAGCGGTCTGATTTATCGAACGTTGCGCCAGTTTCTGGATCGGTATCGAGTACTTCCTCAAAGTCACTATCAATGTAACCCAGTGAAGCATCAAAGCTGAGGGCATCGCTGGCGACATAACTGAGCTCGGCTTCAATACCATTAGCGCTCGACTCACCAATATTACCTAGACGCTGATTCAGGTCGGCACTGGTATCGCCTGGCAAAACGGAAATATATTGGCGATCTTTATGGTCTAGAGTGAATAGGGTGACGTTAGCTCGTAAGTTGTCATTCCACTCGCTCTTCATCCCCACTTCAAATGAGTCAACCACTTCTGGGTTTGCTGCTGGCTCAGCGGTACTGGCTCGAGGGTTGAAAGTACCAGACTTAAAGCCTTGTGCGTAGCTGGCAAAGAACATGATATCGCGGTTGTATTGATACTCGACGCCTACTCTAGGAGTAAAGCGAGACCAGTCTTTATCATCATCTAATACGGTGGGCACTAACTCACCAGAGGGGCGCGTATAACCTGGGACCCAATTTGACTCGGGATACACAGTATTAAAGATAAGACCATTATTAACTTTTGCTTCTTTACTGTCGCGGGTATATCGGGCCCCTACAGTAACTGACCACTGCTCGGTTAAATCCATAGAGCCTTGAATATACGCGGCTCTACTGGTTGAGTTATTACACCCACTTACTTCTCGAGTTAACCCTGGCTGTCCTAGGCTTTGCCCGAATATTTCCAAAATAGCTTGGAATTGGCCACAGGACTCGCCATCGTAATAATACAAACCCGAGACCAATTTATAGCTGTCACCTATATGGTTAAGCTGGATTTCATGGGTGGTTTGCTCATCGTCATAAATGGCGGGAACATCGAAAATGCGTAGCGACGTGTTGTCAAAATCGATGTTGGTTGGCGAGTAACTATCACGTGCCGCGCCCACGTACTTTATTTCCGTGCTGTCAGAAATATCATAACGTGCGGTTAGACTGTAGCCTTCCAGCTCTACCTTATTCCAAGTGGGTAGGCTGGTGTAAGAGTCGTACACGCTATCGGGAACTGGGGCGTCGGTCAGTAGGCTTGGCAATAAGCGGAAGCCACCTTTTGAGTTGGAGTCGTCTTCGGTTTTATCCCACGCTAAACGGAAAAACAAATCATCACTTGGGCGGTATTCTAATGTCAGGCGTGCCGCTTGCACCTCTTTGTTGTAGTTCTCATTATCTTGGTTTGCCAGTGCCGAGGTTTTAAACTCGCCAAAGCCATCGCGATTTAAATTAGCATAGCCATAACCAAGGTAGAGGGTATCTTCGACTAAAGGCAGCTGGCCGGTGATTTTGATATCGCGTTGGTTATAGCTGCCAACCGTGCCCTCAATATTAAAGGTAGCATCCCCGGTCATTTCTTTGGTGACGTATTTAATCGCGCCACCAATGGTGTTTTTACCGTATAAAGTCCCTTGCGGTCCACGCAACACTTCCACTTGTTGGACATCTAATAGATCGAGTACAGCACCTTGCGGTCGTGCCAGATAGACGTCATCAATGTATATGCCAACGCCAGGCTCATAACCCCAAAGCGGATCTTGTTGACCCACCCCACGAATAAACGCGGTGAGAGTGGAGTTAGTACCACGACTGGCTTGCAAGGTGGTGTTAGGAGAAAACTGTTGCACTTCCGAGAGCACGGAAATGCCATTTTCCATTAAGTCAGTGGCGCCAATGGAAGTCACTGCAACCGGGACCGTTTGCAGGTTTTCAACCGTTTTACGCGCAGTAACCTCAATGCGCTCTAATTTACTTTCTGATGTGTCAGACTCTTCGGCTGTGACCACCGCTGTTTGCAATGTTGCAATAACAGCGAGGGCGATAGCTGAGTATTTGGGCTGATAAATGTTCATCCTGTGTTCCCTATTATTGTCGTATTGGGTGCTTGTTGTCATGCAACAGAATAGGGCAGTTGGCTAGATTTTGTATTAGTACCTTAGTACTAAGTGCGTGTTAGGCTAGGATTAACAAGGCGTGTAGCGCACCTATAACCTTAGTACTATGGTTTTTATGGCCCCTGCACGCCACACTGATATTCATCAACAGCATACCTCATTGGTATCAATAACAATAAAAGGAATCGCTATGCTCAGTATGCTTGGACTGGTAGGGGGACTCGGCCTATTAATTTGGCTGACGCTTCGTGGCGTTAATTTGTTTATCGCCGCGCCCTTGTGTGCATTACTGGTTGCTTTGACCAGCAACTTGGCTGTTTTCCCATCTGCAGAAGCTTCCAGCAACTTTCTTAGTTTGTACATGGATGGCTTTGCCGGCTTTCTTAGCGCCTGGTTTTTCATGTTTTTGCTCGGTTCATTATTTGGCAAGTTTATGGAAGACAGTGGCGCCGCAGACAGTGTCGCCCGTTACATTGTCGATAAGTTAGGAATGAAACACGCGGTACTGGCTGTAGTCATTGCCTGTGCGGTACTCACGTATGGCGGTGTCAGCGTGTTTATTGTGGCGTTTTCGGTGTATCCCATGGCATTGAGTTTGTTTAAAGACGCCAACCTACCGCGACGCTTTATTCCTGCCACCCTGGCGTTTGGCTCGGTGACCTTTACCATGACCTCAGCAGGCTCCCCAGAAATTCAAAACTGGATCCCCATCAAGTATCTGGGGACCTCGCCCTACGCCGCTTGGGAAGTAAGTTTAGTGGTGGCTACCTTTATGGCCATTACCGGTTACTGGTGGTTAAAGAAAATGATCAACAAGGCCGTTGCCAACGGTGAGCAGTTTGAGGCCAGAGGCGACGACCCTGAAATTCATGAGCGCGACTACCCCCATCCAATCACAGGCGTTGTACCGCTACTAGTGGTACTGGCTTTGTCGTTCACTTTACACGATGTGCTGCAGCAAAGTGCGTTAATTGTGGCTTTGCTCGGCGGTGTATTAAGTATTGTCGCCATTAATTTTAAGCACTTCCATGATATGGCTGGGGCTATCAACCTCGGGACGACAGGTGCTTTGGTGGCGATTGGTAACACCAGCGCGGTAGTAGGGTTTGGCGCCGTAGCCAAAAACACCGAAGCGTTTCAACTGGCCGTCGATATGATGACGCAAATGCCTGGCAATGAGCTGTTAGGTGCCGCCATTGCGGTGAGCGTGATTGCCGGATTGACGGGTTCGGCATCGGGCGGCCAGGCCATCGCCTTACCCTTGGTTGCGCCACATTATATTGATGCCGGCGTTAACCCTGAGCAACTCCACCGCGTGGTTGCCATCAGCTCCGGTGCCCTAGATACCTTGCCCCACAATGGTTATGTGGTGACCACCATCCGCGCTATTTGTAAAGAAACACACCAGCGTGCTTATTGGTCAATGGCGGCACTAACGGCAGTGATACCGCTTATTGGCGTGGCCTTAGCCTTAACACTATTCATTTTATTCTAAAGGAGTACTGCACATGAAACGGGTCTTTTTATCGCTGCTATTGCTGCTGAGCTGGGTGAGCCTAGCTGCAGCGAATAGCACCATACTGGTGGAGAAGCAGTCTTTTGCTATACCGAGCTTTACTACCGAATCGGGCGTCACTATCAAAGACGTAAAAGTCGGATGGGAAAGCTATGGCACCCTAAATGCCGATAAAAGCAATGTTATTTTGATCACCCACTTTTTCTCTGGCACCTCTCATGCTGCGGGTAAATACCGCGAGTCGGACCCTGCTGCGGGGTATTGGGATGCCATTATTGGCCCAGGTAAAGCCATCGATACCAACAAGTATTTTGTTATTAGCTCCGACACCTTGGCCAATGCCAATTGGCATAATCCCGATGTCATCACCACAGGGCCGGCATCCATCAACCCAGAAACCGGTAAACCCTATGGTTTAGACTTCCCTGTGGTCACCATTGGCGATTTCGTTGAAGTACAAAAGCAACTGCTTGATAGCCTAGGGGTAGAGAAGCTGCATGCGGTGATCGGTGCCTCAATGGGATCATTTCAAGCGCTGGAGTGGGCGGTACGCTATCCCGAGCGCGTTGAGCGGTTAGTGCATGTAATTGGCGCTGCGAGAATGGACGCTTGGACTGTGGCAGCATTAGAGAAGTGGGCATTGCCCATTCGTCTTGATCCGAACTGGAATGGCGGCAATTACTACGAGGGTGAGCGACCACTGGCAGGCCTGAGTGCCACCATGTTGAACATTACCCAAGATGCTATGCACCCGGCCATTTACCAAGCCAGCTTTCCCAATTTTAAAGTGCTCGATGAAGGCGCCCGCAAGGATATTCGCGCCTTACCAAAGCTGAGCCAAACACTGGCGGCACGGGCGTTAGCTCGGGCGAAAACGCAAGACGCCAACTCGGTTTTATATTTGGTGAGGGCGTCTCAATTATTTACTGCGGGAATGCAAGAGAACTTCTCGGCGGCGCTGGATAAGATCCAAGCCAAAGTATTACTGATGCCAGCCAGTAACGATCTCTTACTGCGCCCTGAGCCCGTACGTCAATTGGCTAAAACATTGAAAGAAAAAGGTAAAGCCGTAGAAGTGAGGGAAATCGAGGGGATCTGGGGACATCTAGACGGTATTTTTTCTATTGCCAGTCAGGCTGACACCATTGAACAGTTTTTGGCGCAATAATCACAGAGGTAACTATGAAAACGGCACTTATTACCGGGGCGGCCAGTGGCATTGGTCGACACCTAGCGATAACCCTGAGTAAACAGCAATACAACTTGCTATTGGTGGATTTGAACCTTGAGCAAGCACAACAAGTGGCAGAGGATATCACTCAGCTGGGCGGTCAAGCACAAGCATTTAGTCTTAATATTGCAGATAAACAAGCCATTGCCAGCTTTGTGGCCGAGCACAACTACATTGATGTGTTGATCAATAATGCTGGGGTTCAGCATGTTGAGGCATTAGAAAGTTATCCCGAGGATAAATGGCAACTGCTCCAAGACGTTATGTTGACCGGGCCCGCCATGCTTTGCAAAGCGGTGTTGCCGCAAATGCGTCGTGCAGGCAGCGGTCGTATTGTTAATATTGGTTCGATTCATGCCTTGGTGGCGTCAAAATACAAATCGGCTTATGTCGCAGCAAAACACGGCCTGATGGGGTTTGGCAAAGTGCTAGCATTAGAAACCGCCGATGCCGATATTACCGTCAATACCGTGTGCCCGGCTTACGTGAAAACCCCGCTGGTGGAGCAGCAAATTGCCGCCCAAGCCAAGCAGCATGGCATCAGTGAAGATGAAGTGGTGAACAATATTATGTTGGCGCCAATGCCGAAGAAAGCCTTTATCGGACTCGATGAAATTGCTCATGCGGTGCAGTTTTTATTAGCTAATGAAGCGCGCAATATCACCGGTCAAGCCATCGTGCTGGATGGTGGTTGGACAGTGCAATAGGAGGCGGTATGGCAGGATTTGATAAAGTGGTAAGCAGCTACGAAGAGGCCATGAAAGGGCTGAGTTCTGGCATGACAGTGATCGCCGGTGGGTTTGGCTTATGTGGCATTCCCGAGGGCCTGATCCAACAAATTAAACGCATGGCTTGTAACGACTTAACCGTGGTATCGAACAACTGCGGGGTGGATGGTTTTGGCTTAGGAATTTTGCTGGAAGATAAGCAGATCAGCAAGATGGTGGCCTCCTACGTCGGTGAGAACGCCTTGTTTGAACAACAGCTATTAAATGGTGAGTTAGCGGTTGAACTCACCCCACAAGGCACATTGGCTGAAAAAATGCGTGCTGGTGGTGCCGGGATCCCCGCTTTTTATACCGCCACAGGTGTCGGCACCCCAGTGGCTGAAGGCAAAGAAGTGAAACGCTTTGCGGGCAGAGACTATATTTTAGAGCCCAGCATTACCGGCGACTTTGCCATTATTAAAGCGTGGAAAGCAGACCGTTATGGCAATTGCGTTTTTCGCCATACGGCAATGAATTTTAATCCCATGGCTGCCACTGCAGGCAAAATCACCGTGGTGGAAGTGGAGCACATTGTCGAGCCTGGCGAGCTTGAGCCGAGCCAAATCCATACTCCAGGTATTTATGTTGACCGCGTTATTCAAGGTCAGTTTGAAAAGCGCATCGAAAAACGCACTGTTCGGGAGGAAGGCTAATGGCATTAACGCGAGAGCAAATTGCAATGCGGGTAGCGCAAGAGTTGCAAGATGGTTTTTATGTCAATTTAGGCATAGGGATACCGACACTGGTTGCCAACTATGTTCCTAGCGGTATAGATGTGATGCTGCAATCGGAAAATGGTTTACTGGGCATGGGAGAATACCCCACCGCCAGCACAGTCGATGCCGATATGATTAATGCCGGTAAAGAGACGGTCACGGCGCGCACCGGGGCGGCGATATTTAGCTCGGCAGAAAGCTTTGCCATGATCCGTGGCGGTCACGTTGATTTAACCGTATTAGGGGCCTTTGAAGTTGACCAGCAAGGCAATATTGCCAGCTGGATGATCCCTGGAAAGTTGGTGAAAGGCATGGGCGGTGCTATGGATCTGGTCGCCGGAGCGAAAAACATTATCTGTACCATGACTCACGCCAATAAGCACGGCGAGTCTAAGCTATTATCACAATGCACTTTGCCCCTCACAGGGGTGAACTGTATCAACAAAATCGTCACCGACTTGGCATTGTTAGAAGTCAAAGAAGGCGCTTTTCACTTGCTTGAGCGCGCCCCTGGTGTCAGTGTGGAGGAGATACAAGCAAAAACCGCAGGTGAACTGGTATGCCCAGAGAGCGTGCCAGAAATGCAGTTTTAATAGACCTGCCGCCGATAGCTCTTGCTATCGGCAACCACGCTTATTGTATTACCCACGGTTGGCATTCATTTCAGCGATAAACTTATTAGAATCTTCAATGGAGCGGTTCATATCGGCAATCAGCGCGCTGATATCGCGTTTCAGGCCGGTAAATTCACCTTTGATGGCGCTAATGGCTTGGGCATTTAAGTTATGCTTAAGATACAACACATTATCTTGTAGAGAATCTAAGACCGGTTGCATTTTTGCTTCACTGCTGCGCATGGATCGTAGCAGGCGTTCAAATTGTCGCTGCGTGCTACTCAGTTGTCTGGCACTTTGGCGCTTTAACTTATCGCTGGAGTATTGCTCTAGCTCATCTGCCCATTCATCAAACAAGGCATTGGCAACGTCCTCAACCTTGTTGATATTGCTGCTAACGGCCTCAGCTGCGGCCATACTGGCTTGGTAATCATCATTTAACAGCTCATACGCCTCTTGCAGTTCGCCACCGTCAAAATTAATCAAGGTGGTTAAGCGCTCCAGCGCAGACTGAAACTCTTGCTGTGACGCTTGTTGTGACTCTTTGGTTTCTTCTACTCTGTCGACCAAAATCTCGCGTTTGTGAACACCGAATTTTTCCATGGTGGCATAGTAGGCACTTTGGCAACCCGTGATAAAGAGTAAAACCACGGCGCTTAAAATGAGTTTCTTCATAGCGGCTCCTGTGTGAAGAAAAGCGATCAAAACTTGCGGCAAACGCTGATATTGACCACCATTATAATGATTTAGCGCTATAAATTATGGGTGGGATTGTTATCATGTGTAAAGTAAATAATGAATTAAAAGCACGAATATGATGGATAGAATTGCCGAGATGAAAGCCGTTGCATGGCGCTTTTTACAAACTCAACCAAGCTGGTGGCGGCATTACAGTAAACGCTGTGCTGAAGATCAGATCATGGTGAATGCCGGCTATTTGGCCTATGTGACGCTGCTCTCTTTGGTGCCATTAATCGCTGTGGGGGTGGCCATTTTCTCGGCTTTTCCTGGGTTTGAGGATGCTCGAGTCGCCATCGAAAACTTTATCTTTACCAACTTTGTACCCACTTCAACTGACACCATCAAAGAGCACATTAGCGCCTTTACCGGCAATGCCAATAAGATGACTGCCGTTGGCGTGAGCTTTCTGGCAGTGGTTGCACTGTTGCTTATCCGTAATGTTGATGCCACCTTAAATCGCATTTGGCGGATCGAGAAAAAGCGGCCATTAATGATTTCTTTTGCTATTTACTGGATGGTGCTGACATTGGGCCCTGTGCTGTTAGGGGCCAGCATTGGTATGACTTCTTATATTGTCTCCTTGGTATCGTTCGCTGATAAGGGGATCCCTGGCTTTAGTGGTGCCATCTTAGGAGTATTGCCTTACCTTATTTCCATGGTGGGCTTTGTTATGCTCTATACTTTAGTGCCTAACACCAGTGTTTCGTTTCGTGCAGCCATACCCGGGGCGTTTTTTGCAGCATTATTGTTTGAGCTAACAAAAAAAGGCTTTGCCATGTATATCAGTCACTTTCCGTCATACGAAGTGATTTATGGTGCCTTAGCTACCGTGCCCATTTTATTTGTCTGGGTGTATTTATCTTGGATAGTGGTGTTATTGGGAGCCGAATTTACCGTGTGCATAACCCAGTATATGGAAGACGCAGGGTTAGACACCAATTCAAAATTTGATCCACCAGAGGCGCCAGCGTCAGCGCAAAGTGAGTCGATAAACAGCCCGGCACACAAAGACTCAGCGTGACCGAGTAACAGGGTTGCCATGGCTTACCTCTGGGGCGGCAGAGCACGTGCTCTGCAACAAGGGGGACAGTATGAGTCTACTGTATCAGCATGGTGAAGCATTTCGTCGTTATCACTTAGCCGTGGGCGATGGTCACCAATTAGCAATCGAAGAGTATGGTAACCCCGCTGGAGTTGCCGTACTGGTTATGCACGGTGGCCCCGGCCAAGGCCACTCCCGACAGGCGCTGGGTTACTTTAATCCGCAAAAATACCGCATCATTTTATTTAGTCAGCGTGGTTGCGGTAATTCCACCCCACACTCATTAGAGCACATTGATACTGCCCATCTATTACGGGATATTGATACTCTCACTCAGCATATTGGCATTAGCCAATTTGTGTTAGCGGGGGAGTCTTGGGGCGCCACCTTGGCGTTGCTTTATGCCCAGCAGAGTCGGGAAAAGGTCTTGGGGCTGATCCTTTGGTGTAGCTTCTTAGCCTGTGATGACGACTTCGAGTGGCTATATGGCCCCCATGGCGCGCCGGCGCAATTTTATCCAGAGCATTACCACGCGTTCAGTCAAGGCATGAAGGGAGCAAAATCAATTCTGCAGGGCTATCAGCAAGCGCTCTTTAGCCACGACGACTTACTTACTCGCAAGGCTGCGCAGCAATGGTGTGAGTGGGATAACCTCATCGTATCGGGCAGTGATACCGAGCATATGCGCATTGGTAAAGCTGATAAACAGCTAGGAAAAGCGCAGCAAATGGTGCACTTTTTTACTCATCAATGTTTTATTGCTGACCAACAAATTAGTCGTGACAGTGCTAAATTACAGGGCTTGCCATGCTGGTTTATCCACAGTCGTCATGATCTCATGTGCCGCTATGGGCCTATTTACGAGTTGGCGAAGACCATGGAAGCGCAAATATTATTACTTAACTCCGTAGGTCATTGCAGTGACCATTCCGCCTATTCTGAGGCTATCAGGCGAGCGGCAGACTTATTGTTATGCAAGCTCAACCACTAACCTGGGGCAGCCCTTTATGTTGTCGAACACAGTAGGCGACCATTGTAAGGAGTAAGTGTAAGGTATGGTTCGATTGTCTTTGATGAAACAATTACTCAATAAAGACGATTACTTACTACTTTGCTCAAACCTAGCTTCTTTAATGCCATCGCGAACACCCGCTTTAATGACCCGATAGAGGATATAAAAAGGCAGTACCATCGCGCCTAAGCTCGCTAAAAGCAGCAATATGCTTCCGAAAAAACCTAATCCAATAATATTCATAACAGTCCTATGTTTTATCTGTAGTGGCCTAAAATCAATTTAGGCCGACGTTTGCTTTTGTTATTGTTTACTCAGGAGCAGTAAAATATAAGGTACATTTATTGTCTTCACAAGTAAACTCACTCGAGGCCTGTGTTGGCGGAAACGTTGAGAAGTTAAAGCTGGGGATAATCGGTATATTACTGATACTTCTTACCGCTTCAATGTAATCAAGCATATCCTGCTCATTCTCAAAAGTGAATTTATGCGTCATTTTTGAGAGTTCGTTAGTCACATGGTTCCCTGACTTATCATACCCTTCTTGAAAAGATAGGTAGACTGTACCTGTGGCGACATCTATATTTGATACTTTAAATAAGGCAACTGCGCCATTATCAAATCGCCATATAATCGGGAAAGAAAAGTTTAATGTACTTGTCGTAAGTGAACTTAAGAAGCTTTGTATGGAGTTAGCCACTCTGAGCAGACCATGCTGATTCTGTGCTGCGTATCGGGCAAGTTGATTTACAAGGTATGTATTACCAACAAAATCATAGGGTGAATCAGCCAGCTCAGGGGGAACGCGATAATGGTTCTCGGGATTAATTATTACATCAACTAGTAAGGCAAACTCTTGTTTAACACTGGTACTGATGTTAACAGGTTTTGCTACTTTTTGTAGAACAAAGCCATTATCATCTTGAATTGCACTGATCTGAAACTTACTTATATTTTTCTCTTTTAAGTCAATTACAGTAACAATATCGTTGATGTTAGCGCTTCTTGCTGCAACCCGATACTCTTTAGAGGAGCTACAATCATAGCATTCTATTACTTTAGTCGATGCGTTTGCTTTAAAGGCACAAAGTGCCAAAATGAGAATCAAAGTTTTATACATAACAATCCTTTTCTTTAAAGTTTAAATCCACAATCCAATCAATTATATTTAATGGGTTGTGAATTTATTTTATCTAAAATGTTTTTTTTTGCAATTAAAATGTTTTTTTCAAGTCTGGTCCTGCCCATACTTACTTTTTAAAGGTGTTATATTCAGACGCTTTCATTTGGGGATGACAAGGCTACGTTGAGTTGATAGTAATCTTGATTCTGAAAATTCAATTAAAATGTAGCTGTGATAGCCTTTTGTAAAGGCTAGATGTTGATAGATAAAAAGAGGTCAATGTGCAGGGGTTAATTCAAAGAGTGTCACAAGCGCAGGTAGTTGTGGACGGCGAAGTAGTGGGCGAAATTGGTCAAGGGATTTTGTTGTTGCTGGGGGTCGAAAAGCCCGATAGTGAAGAAACCGCAGATAAGTTACTGCATAAGGTAAGTAACTACCGCATATTTACCGATGACAACGGCAAAATGAATCTCAGTGTTAAAGATATTGCCGGTGAGTTACTTGTGGTCTCCCAGTTTACTTTGGCGGCAGACACCAAAAAAGGCATGCGACCTAGCTTTTCCAGTGCCGGTAGCCCGGCTCAGGCAGAGCAGCTTTATGACTATTTTGTGCAGCAAGCTAAAGCATCGGGACTGCAGGTGGCCACTGGGCAATTTGCCGCTGATATGAAGGTCTCTTTGGTGAACGATGGTCCGGTCACGTTTAATTTTAGCCTTTAGGTTAATACCAATCCGCATTAATACTTGCTCAATTTGAGGGAGCAAATTCGACGCTAACTGCGTTAAAAATTTCTCATTTAGAACAACTAAATAGCAAAATTTTCGCCTGGTTATCGCCAGAATTATCTCGCCTCAAATAGACCACTTAATTAAGCGAATTGGTATAAGTTGGGCTAGCGTTTGACTTCAATGAGAATGTTGGCGTAGTCATTTACGGGTTCAATTCGAGGCTTTTTACCAAAATTGGTGATTAATAGGTGTTGCAGCTGCTTGAGCTGCGACTCATGATCGCTGAGGAAATTAATATACAGTCTCCCTCCTTCGTTAATGGCGGCGCGCAATAAGCGGTAAAAGCGATGCTGAAAGAGAAACAGCGGCGGCTCCATTTCGCTAAATAGATCCAGAATAATCCAGTCGTAGCGCTTGTTTTGTTGCAATGCTTTGAAGACATCAACGCAGTTCACATCACATAAGGGGTCGCCACCAAAGTAGCGTTTGTAACAGTGAATGACATCGGGGTTATTGTCGACGGTGGTGATGTGACACTCGGGATAAAGGGTACCTAAATAGTCGCGAATAGCACCAGCTCCTAAGCCTAACTCAAGTACACTAGTGGGAGGCGTAACTTGCTGCCAACGCTGAGCAAATGCTTTTAAATGAGGAAATAGCAGGTGTTCCGGGTGGTTTAGCTCCACAACGGATTGTAATGTGTCATTAATCAGTAGCCAGCGCAGTGATTTTTCTTGCCTTACTTGGATGCTGTTACGGCCTTGTTTATGCCAATACAGTAGGTGACCAAGCTGGTGGCTTTGAGCTACAAAATCATTACTAATAGTGCCACTGTGAGTAATAAATTCCCCCATGATTACATCATCATAGACGAGGATTGTGTGAATGCCAGTTTGTTCACTAGTTTTTACACTAAAGAATAAGTGTTTTAACGTGTTTTATTCCCTACACTGAGCTTATCTTGTAGGGTGTAACAACTGCGCAATGACATGATGCGTGACAAAGGCAATAAACAACAGGAGTCAGTGATGTTTGAGGTATCTTCACCACAAAGCAGCGAAGATTGGCAAGCCTACTATCAACTGCGGTGGCAAGTATTAAGAGCACCATGGGATCAGCCTCGCGGCAGCGAGCAAGATGATTTGGAGCAAGAGGCAGAGCATCGCTTTATCAAAAACAATGATGGTGAAGTGCTAGGCGTTGCGCGGCTTCATTTTAACGATCACCAGCAGGCACAAGTACGCTATATGGCGGTGGCCGAAGGGCATCGCGGCCATCACCTTGGCAGTCGTTTACTGCATGAGCTGGAGATTGTAGCTTGGACACAACAGGCACAAGAGCTTGTGCTTTTTGCCCGTGAGCGCGCCTTATCTTTTTATGAGCGACACGGCTACGAAGTGGTCGAAAAAGCCCACCTTGCCTATGGCGATGTTCAGCACTGGAAAATGGTTAAACAGCGCCCAACCGAGCCGGGGTGGTTCCGCCAGCCAGATTGGACTCAAGTACTGCAAAACACCTGGCGTGAGTCAATCCCAATCAGCGATGCCATGGGGATAAAAGTGCAAAGTTATACCGACTGGCAGTTTTCCACTAAAGCAGACCTAAAAGCCAACTTAAACCTGCATAACTCCATGTTTGCAGGGTCCATTTATAGTATGGCTACGTTGACAGGGTGGGGAGCCACTTACCTAGCACTGAAAGAGCTGGGTCTTGAGGGTGACATTGTCTTAGCGGATGCCAACATCAAGTACTTAAAGCCGCTCACCACGGCGCCAGCCGCGACAGTCATCATCGCAGAGTGTGAAGGCGATCTGGCTGCGCTCAATAATGAGGGTAAGGCGAAGTATCGTGTGCCTGTGAGTGTCTTTGATGGTGATAAGCTAGTGGCCAAATTTGATGGCCAGTTTGTGGTAGTAAAACCGCAATAATCTTGCATTGCACAGCGCTACGAAATTAGCGCTGTGCTGCTATTTACAAAATATCGGTTAACAGCACGCCAACACCTAAGCGCTGAGTATGACTGTCGTAGTCTATGAGGCTCTCGCCGTAACCATTAAAGTATTGCGCATAGCCACGTAGTCTCCCCCAAATTGGGAATGACCAGTCTAGCTGCAGCGCGCCACGGTTATTACTGCGTAAGTTATTACGCCACATAAAACCAAACTCATGCTCCTCGTAGCGATAAGCGCCGCGCAGTTCAAAATGACCAAGGTACTCATCGATATTAGGGTTATCGTCGCCGCGTGGGTCTAGCACATCTTCTTTCGGGTCTTCTGGGATCCGATACCAAGGTTTAAAACTAAATACAAAGCCATTGTTTTCCCAGATAAAGTTAGCGTAAATGCGGTTCCAGGAACGGGAGTTAGGTTGACTGCGGCCATTAGACTGGTGCGACACACCCAGCACAAACGCCATTTCATCACCCCACAGCACGTTTTCGTCGTCTAAAAAGTTAATCCAAAAAATTTCTGGCTCATAGTTGGTTTCACGAAACGGTGAGGACACGTCTTTATTATAAAGCTGCCAATAAGACTGCAGAGTAAAGGCAAAATAGACGGCTTGATCTTTATCGGAAAAACTATGGTAAATCGGTGCCTTTAAAGAAATTTGGTACTTGGCTTCAAAGTTATCAATGGGCTCACCACGTTCGTCATCAATGGCTTTTAAACCATCAAACGGGCGAGAATTGACGTTGGTCATGTAAGAGACGGGCAAGATATAATTACGCTTATGCGGCGTTAACACGTTGCGGTTTTGCTCGGTGACGCGCTCACGCGCCATGCGTTTGTCCAGCTGACTAAAGTTTTTTTCTGGCGCCGCTTTGGCGCATTCTGTGCGCACTTGCTCCACCGTGGTGTTTTTATCTGCGGTTAACACGGCATTGAGTACACATTGTTTCACTAAATCAATGTCATCTTGTGGCGCTGCAGCTAGGCCGGTTAGAGGGAGTGTTAATAGAGCGAGCGAAGGTAAAGCAAATGGTCTCATGGGGATCCTTTTAAGCGCCGTCGATTGCGTACAATTGATTACATTATTACGCAACTGAGCTGAAAGCCCAATGAATCATCGCGGGTTAGCGAAAAAAAGCAAAAAAGGCTGGCGGCAACTGCCGCCCCACCTTAGTAAGTTATCACCTAATAGGTTCGACTTACTCTCACGCAATACTTTTACAAGGTCTCGACCTTAGTGAAAAATTTATATAATTCAGTGCCTTGATTGACGCTGGCAGAAGCAAAGTGGAGGATCGCAATGGCGTCTTCATCTAGGGTGATGTGGTTAAGCGGTGCTTCCGATAAATAGCGTTCCATGCGCAGAATTTTTGCGATGGTTTGTCCTGCTTGCACCTGCTCTCCCGGCTTGACCGAGTACTCCACCATGCCGCCCATGGGGGCATAAAAGGCGCGGTAGTTCTCCAGCAAGCAAGCATAGCGGGTCATCTCTTGAGGTTGATACAGCGACTCGGTGAATGCTTCTTTGTAACTGAGATAGCTCAAGATACTGTTAGCATCATAGAGCGCTTCATCAAGATCGATCTTTTCTTGCGAGCCCAATTCCACCGTAAATGCTTCGGTCATTACCGGGATCTCACGGCCAATCTTGGCGTAAGCTTGTTGCAGTTGCCACCAAGGGCAAAAGCTCGCTTCATCCATGGCGCCATCAAAATCACTGGGAATTAATAGCACATGGGGAATGTTGAAGTAACGGGCACTGTGTTTGGCGTACTCAGGGCAGTACAGGTGCTTAGCTGAAATTGGGCCAGTATGGAGATCCAACACAATATCGGCTTCATGAGCCAGCTGTTGTAAGTTCAGGGCAATGCGTTTACCGGTATTGACGCGATCTGCTGCGGCATCAAGTTGTTGCTGGTTACGCGCAATCAACTGAGCACGAAATTGCTGTTTGATGTCGGCGACGGCAAGGTCAGGGTGTTGCGCGGCGAACTCGGTGGCAATCGCGCTGTGATCGACATACATACGATTCCAATTGGTGCCTGTAATGGGATCGAAACGACCGAGAGTGAACTCTCCCGATTTTTGATTACAGCCAATGGGGTTGGCATAGGGAACTAGGGTAATGTCGGCTTGTAATGGCAAGTGTTTAAGGCGCTCCAGTAATTGATAAATCACCGCGTTTCCTTGAACTTCAGCGCCATGCATATTAGCCTGAATGTACACCTTTGGCCCTTGACCATTGCCCTGCAGACGGTACACGGGAATACTCAAAGGCAAGCCATTGGCTATTTCTCCAACCTGAATGTTTTGCTGTGTAATGGTGTTCATGATTACCTCAAATAGTTCATCGCCGGCTCTGCAGGGCGCGCACAGAGCACTTCGCCATTGCGAATGACGTACTCCCCCGGCAGCTCATGACAAAGAAAAAAGGGCATGCTTTCGGTGTAACCGTAGGCGCCACATTGACTAAACACCAGCCAGTCGTGCTCGTTGCAATCTCTTGGCAATGAGAATTCACCGAGTTTATCCAGCGCGGTGCAAAGCGGACCATGGACGTGAAATGTCACGGACTCAGCGCTAGACTGACGCAGTAACTCTGCGGGGAACGCTTGCCCGGTAACGGCAGGGCGGAGCAGGTGATTAACACCGCCTGCCATGATCAACTGTTGAGCATCATAATTTTGTTTCTGCTCTACCACTGGGTTGCAGTAAAAGCCACACTCGCCTACCGCGAAACGGCCTAACTCCATCCACAGCTCATCGACCTGGGTTGCCGCTTTGATGGCGGCTAGGGCGTCAACCAGCTTAGGCCAAGCGATGGCGCTATCCGACTGTTGATAAGGAATGCCTAAGCCACCACCAAGGTCAAGGATACGTAGCCGTATCCCTAGGCTTTCTGCCAATGCTAATAATGGCGCGATCATGGCTTGCCACAGCGAGGCCAAGGTGTCGCTACAGAGCATATTACCCCACTGAAAAATATGCAGCCCGGCGACATCAAGGTGCTGAAACTGACTCAGAGGTAGGGATTGCCACTGCTCACAGCCAAGGCCAAAGGGCGTTAAGGTGTTACCACCCAATGGGTTCTCTTCTGCTTTATCAAAGCGTAATTGCACGCGCAGTAAAACGGTGAATTGGGCATCGTATTCACTGGCCACTTGATTAAGCCAGTGCACCTGATTATGGCTTTCAGCGACGAAGACGCGCACTCCCTTTGCGGCAAAAGTGCGGATCTGTGCCAGCGATTTTGCCGGCCCGGTGTTGAGCACGCGGCTGGCACTAACATCTTGTGCTAAGACTTGCTCTAGCTCACCTATTGAAGCAACATCAAAATTAAACCCCGCTTTATCTAGGGTTTGAATAATATGCGATAGCGGGTTGGCTTTAACCGCGTACCAAAGTTTAACCACATCTTGCTGCAATAATGGCTCTACGTGCTGCGCTAGCTGATCTAAGTCATAGCAAAAAAACGCAGTGCTTTGTTGCTGTACCAGTGACTCAGCGATTGCGCGCTGCGGCGTGCTCAACCAGCTCATTAGCGCAGCACCTCTTCAAGCTCCAGCGATGCGTCACTTTGCTGGTCGCGATACTTAACAATTAATGCACAGGACATGCTTAGCCCTTGCGCTTTTGCCCAGTCACTGGAGGCGGGACGGGAGCCTGGGATGACAATGGCGTTCTCTGGGATCGCTTCGAGCTTATCCAGCATCCGCTCATTCACGCAGTCATAAACGGGAATGCTCGCCGACAAGCGTACCCCTGGGGCTAACACAGCACCGCGTTTCACCACCACGCCTTCGACTAACACACAGCCGGCACCGATAAAGGCATCGTCTTCCACCACAACCGGGCTGGCACCAATAGGCTCCAATACGCCACCTACTTGTACGGCAGCACTGAGGTGCACATTCTTACCAATCTGTGCGCAAGAGCCTACTAAGGCATGACTGTCCACCATAGTACCGGCATCGATGTAGGCACCGATATTGACATAGGCGGGAGGCATAATAATGGTTCCTGGTGCGACATAGGCGCCGCGTCTAACACTGCTACCGCCTGGCACCATGCGCACGCCAGCATCGGCTGCAAAGCCTTGCGGAGCAAGGTTATCTTTATCGACGAAGCCGCCGGGATATTCCGTGTTGACGCCATTGCGGAAGGCTTCCAGAATGCCTTCTTTTACGGTGATATTGGCGTGCCATTGACCATGCTCATCTTGCGTTGCTGCACGCACGGTTCCTGATTCTAAATTATCTAAAAGAGTTAACCAGCTCATCTTTACTACCTTAATTCCAAGCTAAAATTGATTCGTTTGCGCGGCTCAGCGCGGTGGTCTCTGGGAGTTCTAAATGGGTCAATGGTGGACGCAAGTTCGGGCTGGACAGCTTCCCTTGCAGGTGCATCAGAACTTTAACAGGGATGGGGTTGGCCACGGCAAATAGGCTACTTGCCGCCTCAGACCAGATGGTAAACAAGTTTACCGAAGTACCGCTTAAAGCGCGTCTAACGTATTCCGCGGTTTGCTGTGGCCAAGCGTTGGCGGCAACTGAAACCAGCCCTGCGGCACCGGCTTGGGCAAAATAAGGTATTAAGGCATCATCGCCACTGTAAATCTGCACCTTTGGGGCGGCTTGGCGAAATGCTTCAAATGCCGAAATATCACCACTGGCTTCTTTTAGTGCCCAAAGGTTAGGGTGCTGGGCAAGTCTCGCCAGCACCTTAGGAGCAATGGCTACGGCGCTGCGCCCTGGAACATTGTAGATCATGCAAGGGTTGTCACTGGCATCTAACAGTGTGGTAAACCAGTGTGTAAGGCCAACTTCACCGGGTTTGGCGTAAATCGGCGAGCCCAGTAATAAGGCGTCAATGGGTTGCTGGTTACAAAACTCTACCCAAGCAAGCTGTTGCTCAAGGTTACTACCACCTACGGCCACCATAAGGGGAGTGGTGTGGGGTTGCTGGCAGACAAACTCGACGATACCTTGTTGTTCTGCTTGGCTTAATGCTAAGCCCTCGCCAGTACTGCCGAGTAACAAAATACCGTTACCAGCGTCTTGTTGTTCACGCACCAGTTGCGCTAAGGCGTCATAATCGACCTGGTCCTGCGCGTCAAAAGGCGTTACTAAAGCCGTCCATAACGGATAGTCAGATAAGTTGAATTGTGATTTCATCTCTACCGAACTTAAATCATGTTCGGAGTTTAGGCGGGTATGTCCAAACTTCGAACCGTTAAAATTCGAAGAGCAATGGACTTAAAAATAGATAAGGCAACGGGCCTTATTTTTTAAGACCAGAAGCTCTCCACCAAATGTGTTGGTGACAGTCGCTGGGATTCAGCCCAGTCGCCCGAAATTAGTTATCGCAAATTAACTAATCTCTCGGCGTTTATTCCCCTCACTAAGTTGCAACGGAGTTTGCTCTCCTTCACTTAGTTACCTGAATAACGCACCTCTTCCAGCCCTAAGTTTGCAGCCATGGCTACAAACTATGCAAATAGGGTGAGCGCGCATTGAACCACTATGGCCGTCTAGGTGTCAAGTATTTTGCTGTATTTATTAACTGGCTCAGCTACACTTTAGTTTTAGCCGTTCTGCATGATGGTGATTATAAGAAGATGTCGATAGGGCATAATGTTCGTTTAAAATACACTGGCGCATTACTGGCAATGGCTGTTTTATTAACCATTGCAATGTTACTAATGCAGTTTCTGTTACGGCAACAAAGTGCAGATGCTCATGTCATCAACATTGCCGGGATGCAGCGCATGCTCTCGCAACGTATTGCGTTATTCAGCAGCGAACCAAACAAAGTGCAGCACCGTGAGCTGATGGCGGCCTTGCTAAAGTTTGAGGGAAATCATCAATTTCTCACTCAGTCGAGCGGCGCTGAGTACCCCTACCTGAATGCCCAGTTGCAGAGGTTGTACTTCGATTCACCGGTCAACTTAGCTCAGCGCTCTGTGCAATTTATTCAAGCCACTAGAGCCTTTTTAGAGGATCCGAACAGCGAGTTAGCACAGGCCATCCGCACGCAGTCACAGCAACTTTTGCCTGACTTAAACCGTGCCGTGAGCTTATTTGAAGGCTATGCGGAAGAAAAAACAGAGCAGGTGAGAAGCATAGAAATAGCACTTTGGTTACTGGGGCTGCTACTTCTGGCTTTGGAAGCCCGGTTTATTTTTAGGCCGATGCGCCAGAAAATTGAAGCCACGCTCACCGGGCTAGAAGAGTCTCGTGAGTTGGCCGATGCGGCATTAAAAGCAAAGTCACGCTTCTTATCGCGTGTCAGCCATGAGCTGCGAACGCCACTGCAAGCGGTGCAAGGTTACCTAGATGCTTACTGGCAAGAAAAAGATGAGCGGCACTTGCAACATGTTAGAGATGCCAGTCAACAGCTAGATAACTTACTTTACTCCATTGAAGATTTTAACCATTTGTCGATGCACGAAATTGTACCTGAACGCCAACAAGTGGAGCTTGGCACTGAACTCAAGGTTGCCTGCGCTGCTTATCGCTTGTCGGCACATCAAAAGTCATTGGCGTTTAATATGGCCATTAGTAAAACGCTCTATATGCCCTGTTACTGTGATTACAAGCGCATAAATTGGCTGTTGAACGAGTTAATCACCAATGCCATTAAGTTTACCGAGCAGGGTAAGATTCAAGTCGTGGCTGATTTAATCTACATCGAGCAGCAACCGATGCTAGAAATCATCATTGATGACAGTGGTCCGGGGTTTGATTACGTGAGCTTACAAGAAGCTGATGAGTCAGATAATTTTCAAGGTTCACAACTTGGTTTGAAGCGTTGTCGGTTGTTGGTGACAGCTTTGGGTGGCAGCTTGAGGTTTAGCAAAATAAAGCCAATGGGCACCCGAGCTTTGCTGCTCATGCCTATTGAGCTTTGCGAGGAGTCAAGTACGCCTACTGCGGCGTCTTCAACAGCTCCATTAAGGGTGTTGTTGGTGGAAGACAATGTCCTTAATGCCAAGGTGATTGAAAGTATGTTACAACCGTTGACGCAGTCGATACAGCATGTAGAGCATGGTGCATTGGCGCTGGAAGTGTATGACAGCGAAGCCTTTGATTTAGTGTTAATGGACTTGAATATGCCGGTGATGGACGGCTTTGAAGCAACGGAAAAACTGCGTGAGCGCGATCAGCAAGTGCCGATTTTGGTGGTGACGGCGAACACTAACCTTACTGATCTTGAAAGAGTGTATCAATTAGGTGCAACGGCTCATGTGTTTAAGCCGTTGCAGCCTGATGACTTGCTGAAAAAAATAACCACCTTAATGCACTCAGTGGCT
The DNA here is from genome assembly GCF_048515945.1 of Pseudoalteromonas 'SMAR'. Classification (NCBI taxonomy): domain Bacteria; kingdom Pseudomonadati; phylum Pseudomonadota; class Gammaproteobacteria; order Alteromonadales; family Pseudoalteromonadaceae; genus Pseudoalteromonas; species Pseudoalteromonas 'SMAR'. The sequence continues at coordinate 61,229 of NZ_JBLWMW010000015.1, read as the reverse complement.
TAATCGTGTTGTAACTTGATTTTGCCCACTCCTACTTCGGCATCCAAATTGTAACGGCCTGAGCCATTGTACTCAGAGGTTGAGCCAACCATGCTTTTTTGCTGCTCACTGCTGAAGCTAAAGCCCGACATACGGGTTTTACCCACCCCCGAATCGAGCATAATACGGTTATAGTCATCGGTTTTAGTGTGAATATCTATCTTGCCGACACCCACTTCCAATTCAGCAGAGTTATTGAGGTTTTGTAGCTCGATTTTACCGACGCCGACTTCAATGTCTAACGCTAGGTGCTCTGGTGCTTTCACCGTCCAAGTTAATTCGTAATCGTCGGAGTCGATTTCCAAAGCCAATGTACCACCCGAAGTTGAGTTCTCCAGCACGGCTTTACTAAGATCGACATCACCAAACCAATCGTCGCTGTCTTTGGGCTCGACCAGAATATCAATTTCAATGGTGTTACCTTGGTAGGTAGTTAAATCGACTTGGCCAACTGGGACATCAATCTCAAGCTCACTGATGTCGTTGCTGTTAAATGATTGTTGAATGGTGCGCGAGTCTTGTGCTTGGCTGCTGATACTAGCGAGTCCTAGTGCTAAAGCGAGTAGTGTTTTTTTCATGGCGAAACCTGCTGTTATGTTTGTGTTTAACAAGTAAGTCGCGCGCTATTGGCAAAAGGTTCAAAGCAACAAAATTTATTTTTTAATTGCAAAAGAGGCGCTCATGAGCGAGCGCCAGAGCAGTTATATTTTACTTACCGTGTATCCTTGCTGTTGCAACTGCGTGATTAAGCCATAGCGTTCCACTAGGTGAAGTGCGCCAACAGCAACAAATAAAGATTCATGGGGAAGTTGCTGTTGCAGTGCTTCGAGCCAATTATTGTTACGCTCTTTAATCATTAAGCGCTCTGCTAGGGCGCCATATTCGCCTTCAGCAAAGCTGGTGTTGTAGTAGTGCTCAAGCTGTTTTAGGTCGCCCTGGCGCCAGGCGCTGATCATGTCTAAAAAGTAAGTATCGAGATCCGCCATTTGGGTGAACGTTTCTTGCAACATGGCATCGCTATATTGTCCTAACTGACTAAACATCTTAAGTTGATACTCTAAGCTTTCAAATTCGCCAATGGGGATATTGTGCTGTTGTGCATAATTCACCACCTGCTTGTCGATGCCATTGGCCTCGCTGAAACCAAGACGTTGGTATTCCAGTTGTAAAATGGTCACCATCACAGCCCAAGGTGCATAGCGCTCAAACAGCGCAACATCAATCTGTTTGGCTGCGAAGTAGTCAACCACTTTTTTATACACCGCTGGTGACAGCGTACTTTGTAGCGTTTCATTTCCTTGCAACAGCATGAAAGGCATCGAGCGCTGTTGAATTTGCAACGGTGATAAAGACTCAAGGTTAACTTCGACCATGACTTTGTCGCTTTTCTCTATGGCCCTTTTTACTTTGTCTGGTAGCCCTTGCATTTGCTTATCACCGACATGCACGGTGCCAAATAAATAAGATGTTGTATCGCCCTTGCTGATTTGCCAAAGGCCCACTTCGGCGTAACTTGAAACGCTAAAAAGTGCTAGCCAAAAATACAGCAACACAAAAGCGGATAGTTGTTTAATCATGTCAGCAATCCTTGTTATTGGTAAAAGGCTAGTCTGCGATAACGCCACCTCAATGTCACTAAAAAAGTGCCGGCGTAATTGCAGTAGAAAAAAATTCATCTTATAAGGCGCAAAAAGTAATTTTTTCTAGAACAAGCGGCTAGCCCAATAGAACGTGCTTAATTTATTGAGTTTGTATTAATCTATTCTTAATTTGCTTTTTATTTGGTTTTTTTATTCTATTGGTGCTTGATATTACTTTTAAATGACATAGTTTTTATGTTGACTTCAGAGCCTCTGACGCGGTACTAATAGAAAAAGACATAGCAAAGGGGTCAAAACAGACCCTTTAACACAAATACATTGACGGAATTTTAAATGTTACAGACAACAACTCTACTAGTCGTGATTATCAGCGTGGTGATTATTATTACCGCGGGGGCTAGTTAGTGCTGTAACAAACATAATCAGCATAAGCGCCCCCCGCACCAAAAGGTTCGGGGGGCGTTTTCGTTTTAGGGCAAATTGAGAGTAAAACATGAGTAATTCAACAACCGGCGCACAACTTGTTATCAAGGTGCTAGAAGAGCAAGGCGTAAAGCACGTATTTGGTTACCCAGGTGGTGCCATTATGCCGATTTACGATGCTTTGTATGGCGCGCCGGTAAAGCATTACTTAACTCGTCATGAGCAAGGAGCTGGCTTTGCAGCCGTGGGTTACGCTCGCAGTAGCGGCAAGTTGGGCGTGTGTTTTGCCACTTCCGGCCCCGGTGCAACCAACTTAATCACGGCATTGGCAGATGCCATGATGGATTCAGTGCCACTGCTGGCGATCACGGGACAAGTGCCAACCGCTGCCATCGGCTCCGATGCGTTTCAAGAGGTGGATGTACTGGGCATGTCTTTATCTTGTACTAAGCACAGCTACATGGTGGAGCGCCCTGAAGACCTAGCTGAAGTGTTACAAGAGGCCATCTATCTGGCGCAATCTGGACGTCCTGGTCCGGTGTTGGTGGACATTCCGAAAGACGTGCAACTGGCTCAGGTGCCTTTTCATCCGTTTGCAGCACCACAAGAGCAGCAGCCGAGGTTGTCGCAAGCTGAGGTAGAAAAAGCCAATCAGCTATTGTGTGATGCAAAAAGGCCAGTCGCCTATATTGGTGGTGGCGTTCATAATGCGGATGCGCAGCCTCAACTAATGCAATTTTTAGAGAAAACGCACATGCCAGCGGTGTCTACCTTGAAGGCATTGGGCAGCGTATTACCTGATTACGATTATGACTTAGGCATGCTGGGCATGCATGGCACACAAGCGGCGAACCTAGCGGTGCAACAATGCGACTTGTTGGTGTGCATCGGTGCGCGTTTTGATGACCGTGTTACGGGTAATTTGGCGAAGTTTGCCGCAGGCGCTAAGGTGATCCATTTAGACATCGACCCTGCAGAAGTGGGTAAGCGTAAACCGGCGGCGGCATCACTGGTTGCCGATCTGAAACATTCGTTACCTCAGCTAGAATGTGTTGTTACCGATGCCGAGTGGTTAGGTCATTTGGCGTCGTTACAACGCCAGCATGCGTGGCGCTATGACTACCCAGGTGAAAAAGTATTTGCCCCATATTTATTAAATCAGCTTAGTCAAAAGCTCGCCCATGATGCTGTGGTTTGTTGTGATGTTGGTCAACACCAAATGTGGGTGGCTCAGCATATGAAATTTAGCCACCCCAGCAATCATCTCAGTAGTGGTGGCGCAGGGACCATGGGATTTGGTCTGCCAGCCGCCATTGGTGCGCAGATAGCACGTCCCGATAATACCGTTATTACGGTGTCTGGTGACGGCTCAATCATGATGAACATTCAAGAGCTGGCGACCATTCGCCGCAACAACCTAGCAGTCAAAATTCTCATATTAGATAACCAAAGACTGGGCATGGTTCGGCAGTGGCAGCAACTCTTTTTTGATGGTCGCTACAGCGAAACAGACCTTTCCGATAACCCAGATTTTGTCTCTTTGGCTGCCGTATTTGGCATCCCAGGACAAACAATCACCCATGCAAACCAAGTAGATGACGCCGTTGACGCATTCGTTAATGCTACAGGGCCTTATATTTTACATGCATGCATAGACGACAAAGAAAACGTATGGCCGCTGGTTCCACCGGGTGCTGCCAATGATGAAATGATGATGGAGAGCCACTCATGAAACACCATTTAACCGTTGCAGTAAAACAACAAAGTATCGCGGTGGAGCGCTTCTTGCGAGTGGCTCGGCATCGAGGGTTTCGCCTCACCAATCTAGAGTTGCAGGGCCAAGATGACTTATTCCACGTCAAAATGACGGTAGATAGTGACAAACCTATCTATTTATTAACCTCACAACTGAGTAAGCTAGTAGAAGTGCAAGCAGTTGACTTGCATACACTACAACAACAGGCAATTTAAAAGAATTAAGGTAGTTAACAATGACACAAACATCAGAACTTATTTGGCACAACGGAGAAATGGTTCCTTATCATCAGGCAACCACGCATGTGCTTAGCCATGCCTTGCATTATGGCAGCTCAGTTTTTGAGGGGATCCGCGCTTATGATACGCCAAAGGGTCCCGCGGTGTTTCGTTTAACCGATCATATCCAGCGCTTATTTGATTCGGCGAAAATCTATCGTATGGAGATCCCTTATACACCTGAAGAAGTCATTGCAGCGTGTAAAGAAACCATCCGTGTGAATGAGTTTAGTAATGCCTACTTACGACCGTTTGCCTTTTTAGGTCATGTTGGTTTGGGCCTTAACCCCAAGTCTCACCGCGCAGAGATGACGGTGGCGGCAATGGAGTGGGGGGCTTATCTGGGTGAAGAAGGACTGGCACAGGGGGTTGATGTCTGTGTTTCTTCTTGGAGCCGTTTGGCACCAAATACCATGCCGACGGCTGCAAAAGCCGGGGGTAACTATTTATCTTCACAACTCATCTCCGGAGAGGCAAAGCGCAATGGTTACGTTGAGGGGATTGCCCTGGACGTTAATGGCTATCTCAGTGAAGGCGCCGGTGAAAACCTGTTTGTGGTGAAAAAAGGGGTGCTTTATACCCCACCGACGACCGCATGTATTTTACCTGGTTTAACTCGCGATACCATCATTCACTTAGCACGCCAACGCGGTTATGAAGTCCGCGAGGAGCCCATTGCTCGTGAAGCGCTCTACTTGGCTGATGAGTTCTTTATGGTAGGTACTGCGGCTGAGGTGGTACCAGTGAGAAGCGTCGATCAAATTGCGGTAGGCAATGGCGGTCGTGGCCCTATCACCGCAGAGCTACAGCAAGCCTATTTTGCCTTAGTGAAGGGTGAAGCGGAAGATGAAAACGGCTGGCTTGAGTACGTAAACGATTAATTAACTTAATATTTTTTGGGAATGAGGAACTCGGTTTACCGAGCAAAGGTGAAACATGGCTAAATTACGCAGCAAAACAACCACAGAGGGTAGACAACGAGCCGGTGCTCGTGCACTTTGGCGTGCCACAGGCATGACCGATGGCGATTTTCATAAACCGATTATTGCCGTGGTCAACTCTTTCACACAATTTGTGCCTGGCCATGTTCACCTTAATCAGTTGAGCTCACTGCTGGCTGATGCCATTACCGAAGCGGGTGGTGTGCCCCGTGAATTTAATACCATTGCCATTGATGATGGTATTGCTATGGGTCATGGCGGCATGCTGTATTCACTGCCATCACGGGATTTAATTGCGGATTCAGTGGAATACATGGTCAATGCTCACTGCGCTGATGCCATGGTGTGCATCTCTAACTGTGACAAGATCACCCCAGGCATGTTGCTGGCTGCATTACGACTGAATATTCCGGTTATCTTCGCCTCAGGCGGTCCCATGGAGGCAGGTAAAACTCGCCTGGCCGATATCGACCTGAAACTCGATCTCGTCGATGCCATGGTAAAAGGCGCCGATCCGAGCGTCAGTGATGAAGACTCGGAACAGGTTGAGCGCTCCGCCTGTCCAACCTGTGGTTCGTGTTCTGGCATGTTTACGGCAAATTCCATGAACTGCTTACTCGAAGCGCTGGGGTTGGCATTGCCCGGCAATGGTACGACCCTAGCTACTCACAAAGATCGTGAGCAGCTTTATCTTGGCGCGGCGAAACGTATTGTGGCTTTGTGTGATGAATATTATGGCAAAGACAATGAACAAGTGTTGCCTCGCAACATCGCCAATCAGGCGGCGTTTACCAATGCTATGACACTCGATATTGCCATGGGTGGGTCTTCCAATACGATTTTGCATTTGTTGGCAGCCGCTCAAGAAGGTGAGGTTGATTTTGATTTAAATGACATCGATCAGCTTTCGCGCAAGACGCCGTTTCTTTGTAAGGTAGCCCCAGCAACGCCACAATATCATATTGAAGATGTCCACCGCGCAGGAGGGATCATGGCTATCCTCAAAGAGTTAGCGCAAGGTGGTAAGCTGGATCTCAGTGTTGGGCACGTTGCAGGTGGTAGCTTAGGTGAGGTCATTGCTCGTTGGGATGCCAGCGACAGTAATAATGAACGTGCGCAAACGTTTTATCGAGCCGGTCCTGCCGGGATCCGAACTACGCAAGGCATGAGTCAAGATTATCGTTGGCAAGAGCTCGACCTTGACCGTGAAGGGGGCTGTATTCGTTCTATTGAGCATGCCTTTCGTCAAGATGGCGGCTTAGCCGTATTGAAAGGAAATTTGGCACCGGATGGCTGTGTTGTGAAAAGCGCGGGGGTAGAAGATGAAATGCTCCGCTTCACCGGTCCTGCGGTGGTTTTTGAATCACAAGATGATGCCGTAGAAGGCATTTTAGGTGGCAAAGTGAAAAAGGGCGACGTTGTTATCATTCGCTACGAAGGGCCCAAAGGTGGTCCAGGCATGCAAGAAATGCTTTACCCAACCAGCTACTTAAAATCGATGGGATTAGACAAAGACTGTGCCTTGTTAACCGATGGTCGCTTTTCCGGTGGTACTTCAGGGCTATCGATTGGCCATGCTTCCCCAGAGGCCGCTAGCGGCGGTGCTCTAGCCTTGGTTGAAGATGGCGACATTGTGGCTATCGACATTTATCAGCGCAGCATTGACGTTAAATTAGATGACACGGAACTTGCCCTGCGCCGTGCCAAACAAGATGCTCGAGGCAAAGAGGCTTACAAGCCGGTTAACCGAGAGCGCTATGTCAGCCCGGCATTAAAAGCCTACGCCTTATTGGCCACCAGTGCGGATAAGGGAGCAGTTCGAGACCTGCAAAAATTAGAGGAGCTGAGTTAGCGATGGTTGCTCAAGAGTTAGATTATTTTCGTGCCATCATCCAAGCCAATGTCGACCCTTTGGTGCAGGTGACGCAGGTCAATCAGCTGGAACAAATGTCGGCACGACTGGGCAACGATATCTGGCTAAAAAGAGAAGATCAACAACCGGTATACTCATTTAAGTTACGGGGGGCCTTTAACAAGCTGCGTCAGCTGCCAAAAGGGGCGCGTGTATATACCGCGTCGGCAGGGAACCACGCTCAAGGTGTGGCATTAAGCGCCACGCACTTAGGGCAGCATGCCACCATAGTGATGCCACTCACTACCCCCGAGATCAAAGTTAATGCCGTGCGTAAGCTCGGAGCTGAGGTGATCTTACATGGTCACCACTTTGACGCCGCCAAACAGTATGCCTTGGCGTTGTGTGATGAGCATGACGGGGTGTTTGTACCCCCGTTCGATGATAAGGATGTGATTATTGGCCAAGGCACAGTAGCGCGAGAGTTGATGCAGCAACTTGAAAAGCTCGATGTGGTGTTTATCCCCGTGGGCGGCGGTGGCTTATTGGCGGGCATGGCGGTGTATTTGAAGTCATTGCGCCCGGATATTCGCGTTATCGGTGTCGAAGCCGAAGACAGCGCCTGCTTAAAAGCGGCGATGGCTGCCGGCGAGCCGGTGGAGCTGTCGCAAGTAGGTAGCTTTGCAGATGGTGTGGCAGTCAAGTTAATTGGTTCTGAAACCTTTCGTTTAGCACAAAAGTTTTGTGATGAGGTGGTCACTGTGTCGGCCGACGAGATTTGTGCCGCGGTACAGGATATTTTTGTCGAGACTCGGGCTACCGCAGAGCCCTCGGGAGCATTATCGACCGCAGGTCTGAAAAAGTGGCTAGCACAAAGCAACGAAAAAGGGCTTAGCGTGGCCGCGATTTTATCGGGCGCCAATTTAAACTTTGATCGCTTGCGTTACATTGCCGAGCGAACGGCGCTGGGTGCCAAGCATGAGGCGTTGTTTGGCGTCACTATCCCGGAACAAAAAGGCAGCTTTAAACGCTTTTGTCAGTCACTGGGTGGACGCGCGATCACCGAGTTCAATTACCGTTATGCTGACAGTGCAGAGGCGCAGATCTTTGTGGGAGTGGGGCTCAGAAATGGTCAGCAAGAGCTCGATGAGCTCAGTGCGGCATTGGCAGAGGGCGGTTACCAATTTGATGATTTGTCTGATAATGAATTAGCCAAGTTGCATGTGCGTTACATGGTCGGAGGCAAACCGCCGCAAGTGATGGCTGAGCGACTGTTGCGATTTGAGTTTCCCGAATACCCTGGTGCCTTGGCACGCTTTTTAGAAATGTTAGGCAGTAATTGGAATATTACCTTGTTTCATTATCGAAATCATGGTGCTGCGCAGGGCAATGTTTTGGCGGCGTTTGAGGTGGCGGCTCATGACTATGAGCGTTTTGATCAGCATTTGGCAAAATTAGGCTACCATTTTCAAGAAGAAACCCAGAATCCTTGCTTTGCGCGCTTTCTCCATGGTGAGGCGCTGAAACAGCAAAAAGCTGGATAATGAAAAAGCTATCGGATAGTCTAGGGTGGCTTTGCTTATAAGGACATCCTCTATGCTGAATTTAAAAATTAAACCGCAACAGACATGGCCAGAAAAGAGTTTAGTGTTACTGCAGCGGTTATTGTTATTAGCCGGCTTCATCTTGGCATTTCAGCACTTTTCGTCGCACGACCTAGCGCTGAAAACCATCATCCTTTTAGTTTGTGCAGTGATAACAATGACGCTATTGGTTGAGGGAGGTGGCCTATATGGTAGCCAGACTGTTGAGCAGGCAATCAAACGAGAGGGCGATGAGTTAGTGCTGCAATATCCAGGTAAAACTGGCAAGCGCATTGCCATAGACAAAATTGGCCAAATCAGTGTCGCTGATGACTACATTAGTATTATTGAGGTCAATAATGGCAATGGCTATGATATTCATTGCCGCAATAGTGCTGCACAGAGCCAACAGTATTTGTTGCAGCAGTTAGGGCCGCAGTGGCAACAACAGATCACCGTACTGTGACCAGGCTTGCACACCTTAGCGACTTAATGTGGTATGGCAGAGCGTGCTATTTCAGCTATAGTTAGCCAATATTTGCATAAATACATAAGGATATGATGTCTCGCCTTTTTATAACCGCCGCGTTACTCCTGCTGTCATTCAGTATCAAAGCCACTGAGCGGGTGGTGTTGCAACTCAAGTGGACCCATCAGTTTCAATTTGCCGGTTATTATTTAGCCAAGGAAAAGGGCTTTTATGCCGACGAAGGTATTGAGGTTGAGATTGTTGCCGCGGATCCCAACAACCCCGACGTCGATTTTAAAGTGTTGTATGGCCAAGCTCAGTTTGGTGTCTTTCATTCTGGGCTATTAAAACAGCGCCTGGCAGGCGAGCCGTATGTTGCTCTGGCCGCTATTTTACAGTCTTCACCTTATTGCTGGATGGTTCGAGCCGACAGCGATATCTACGCGCCGAGTGATTTAAAAGGGAAGAAACTCAGCCATCTCGGTCATTCCGAAAATGGCGAGTTGATGATGATGTTGCGTCGAGCGGGAATTAATCCTGATGCTATTCAGCTTTATGCCAGTGCCGATCCACTGCAAGATTTTATCAATGGCAAGTACGATGCGATGCAAGTATATAGTACCAACGAGCCTTATCAGGCGCAGCAGTTAGGCATTAAAACCCGTGAAATTTGCCCTATGCAACATGGCCTTAACGTTTATGCTGATGTGCTGTTTACTACTGAACGCATGGTGGCGCAAAAACCCGACTTGGTGAAGCGCTTTCGTCGCGCAAGCCTTAAAGGCTGGCGTTATGCCCTTAACCACCTTGAAGAGGCGGTATTAATAACGCAACAACATTATGCTCAGCATAAAAGTGTCGCTCAGCTGGCTTATGAAGCGGAAAAACTTCGCAACTACATTAAAGTGGGTAATATCCCCATAGGTCGGATGTCGGCAGCTAAGTGGCAGTGGATTGCTCAGCTTTATCATCTAGACCTTGCTTTATTTCAACAACATAAAGCAGAATTTATTTACACTGATGAAAATGAAGCCACGCTCGAATTGTCTTGGGTGTTAATCATTGCCGCGATTTTGACGGTGATTTGTATACCAATGTATGTACATTTGATATTTTCTCGCAAATATCGGCAAAAATTACGTTAAACTAGGCCATTATTTTCTCCATCTGTGGCCACTGTGAACTATAAAGCGCGCTTTAAACACCTCGATGAACTGCTTTTTTCTACTCGTCAGTATTGGCAAGTGGTCGCTTTCGAGCATCACACCATTCCTTGGCCGGAGCTGGCTGCCGCTCTGTTAGCACTGGATGATGAGCAAGTAACGGCGCTTGATAACGACAGTAAGGCGCTCAACGCTTTCTTTATGCCGAGTATTACCGCACTTAGCCAGCTGCCGCCGCTGCTACAGTTACCTATGCATGATAAGCCCCGTGATACCCTCCCTTTTTGGCTCAGCAATGGCATTAAAGGGCGTAAGTTAGCGCAGTTACAAGACTTTGTCGCCGCCATCGGTGAAACCAATAGTGCGGTACTAGAATGGTGTGCGGGAAAAGGGCACTTAGGTCGAATGCTGGCGTATCATGGCGCACCTGAGGTGAACAGTATTGAACTGCAAGCTGACTTGTGTCGTCAGGGAGAGCAAAGCGCTAAGCGCCAAGGACTAAACTTACACTTTCATTGTGCTGATGTGCTCAGTGATGACATTGGCCATCATTTTGCTGACAATCGTCATGGTGTGGCACTGCATGCTTGTGGGCAATTACACCGTGTTTTTATGCAGCAAGCGGTTGCCAATGACATGCCCAAGCTGTCGTTATCGCCTTGTTGTTATCACCTTTTCACGCCTCCAGGTTATCAAGCCATGAGTGTTGAGGCGCAGCAAAGTCAGCTAAGCTTATCACACCACGACATGAAGCTGGCGCTACAAGAAACGGTTACGGCCCCAGGGCGGGTGGCTCAGGTGCGTAAAAAAGAGGTCAGCTGGCGGCTGGGCTTTGATGCCCTGCGCAGAGACATTACCGGTGAGCAGGGTTACGTGAGTGTGCCTTCAGTGAATAAGGCCATTTTCTCACAAAGCTTTGCCGACTTTTGTCACTGGGCGGCAGAGCAAAAGCAAATCAGTCTCCCTACAGGGATCGACTTTGCACGTTATGAAAGCCTCGGCCAAGCGCGTAAACAGGTAACCGATAGAATCGAGCTGGTTAGGCACTTATTCCGCCGCGCCATCGAGATGTGGTTAGTACTAGACCGAGTGCTTTACCTTGAAGCGGCGGGTTACCAAGTGCAATTAACCACCTTTTGCCAGAAGTCACTGACGCCAAGAAATATTTTAATCCAAGCGGAGCTGCCATAATGTGTCAATCGAAAGCGTTACAACATTTACTGGAAAGTAATCAAAAGTGGGCCGCTCGCACCCATGCCAACGATCCAGGCTTCTTTGATAAGTTATCGCAGCAACAACAACCGGAATACCTCTGGATTGGTTGTTCTGATTCAAGGGTTCCCGCTAACGAAATTGTTGATTTAATGCCGGGTGAACTATTTGTACATCGTAACGTTGCAAACGTAGTCGTGCACACCGATCATAATTGTTTATCGGTCATGCAATACGCCGTGGAAGTGCTTAAAGTGAAGCACATAATGGTGGTGGGTCATTATGGCTGTGGTGGTGTGCAGGCGGTATTAGACAATGCCAAATATGGCCTTATTGACAACTGGCTGCGTCATGTAACCGATGTCAAAGAAAAACATCGTGCGCTAGTGGAGCGCACCGCAGCTGCACAACAGGGGAATGTGCTATGCGAGTTAAACGTGATTGAGCAAGTTAGAAATGTCTGCTTTAGCAATATCGTGCAAGGTGCGTGGCAGCGTGGCCAGGCCTTAAGCATTCATGGTTGGGTGTATGGCCTAACAGATGGTCTACTTAACGAAGTCGTCGGCTCGGTAGCGGGAAGTGAGGCATTGGCACTGAACTATGAGCAGGCGTTATTGGATATTAGTCAAAAATACACCTGATAGCGGCCTAGGCGTGCACGCACGCCCATTCGGCTGTTACTCTTTTGAGTCGCTGGCGTTATCCGCTAATTGCGCCTCGAGCTGTGCCACTTTTTGCTCTAATTCAGTAAGCTTTTCGCGGGTGCGAATAAGCACTTTACTTTGAATATCAAATTCTTCGCGGCTAACAAAATCCATTTCCGCGAGCTTCGCTTGGATAGCCTGCTTGGTTCTTGCCTCAAAGGTATCCGCAAGGTTCTTCACCCCTTGTGGCATATTGCTGGAAATTTGTTTGGCAATTTCTTCAATTTTGGCTGGATTAATCATCTTATTACCTTAACTTACATGAGTCGGTGATTACCTTCATCTTACCTTATGCACGGCAACCGTCAAAGGTTCGCTTCATAGTTTTGTACTGATACGGTAAACTAGGCTGCTTAGTTTAAAGCGACACCCTCAGCCCATGTTTTAGGGCGCCTATTACCACTGTGAACAACCGGATAGAAAGATGAAGCTCAACCCCAAACAAAATGAAGCCGTAAAATACATCAGCGGTCCATGCTTAGTCCTTGCCGGGGCCGGCTCAGGTAAAACTCGGGTGATCACCAACAAAATTGCTCACTTAGTGCAAAACTGCCAATACCAAGCGCGCAACATTGCCGCGGTGACGTTCACTAACAAAGCGGCAAAAGAAATGCGTGAGCGTGTAGCGCAAACCTTAGGTAAGCAAGAGGCCAAGGGCTTATGGGTGTCGACTTTTCATACACTGGGGTTAGAGATCATTAAAAAAGAGGTGAAAACCCTGGGTTTCAAGCCTGGCTTTTCGCTATTTGATGATCAAGACACAGGCCAGCTGTTAAGTGAGCTCACAGAAAAAGAGCTGGATAAAGATAAAGACTTACTCAACCTGTTAAAAATGCAGATTGGCAGCTGGAAGAATGAGTTAATATTGCCTGAAAGGGCAATCCGAGAAGCGAAAGAGCCGCAAAAAGCGCTTTTTGCTCAGCTATATGCGCGCTACCAAAATCAGCTGCGTGCTTACAATGCTCTCGACTTTGATGACTTGATCATGATCCCCACGTTGTTGTTGAATCAATCGCCTGAAGTACGTGAAAAGTGGCAAAATCGCTTCCGATATTTGCTCGTGGATGAGTATCAAGACACCAACACCAGTCAGTACCAATTGGTTAAACTGTTAGTAGGGGAGCGGGCGCGCTTTACGGTGGTGGGAGACGACGATCAGTCTATCTATTCTTGGCGCGGTGCCAAACCACAAAATTTGGTGTTATTGAGTAAAGACTTTCCCGGACTTCGGCTGATCAAGCTAGAGCAAAATTACCGTAGTGCAGGGCGTATTCTTAAAGCGGCCAATATCCTCATTGCCAATAACCCCCATGAGTTTGACAAGCAGCTGTTTAGTGAGCTGGGCTATGGCGATCCTATTCGCGTTATCGGCACTCGTGATGAAGAGCATGAGGCAGAGCGAGTGGTGGCGGAGATTATTTCGCACAAGTTTATGAAGCGCACCAGTTATCGTGATTATGCCTTGCTGTATCGTGGCAACCACCAAGCTCGAGTATTTGAAAAAGCGCTGATGACCAACCGTATCCCATATAAAATTAGTGGCGGGATGTCGTTTTTTGCTCGCAGCGAGATCAAAGACATCATGGCTTATTTACGTTTTTTGGTTAACCAAGATGATGACAACGCCTTTTTGCGCATCGTCAATACACCACGACGTGAGATTGGTCCTGTGACGCTAGAAAAACTGGGAAGTTTTGCCAACGAGCGCCATATTAGTTTGTTCGCTGCCTGTTTTGAAACTGAGCTTACGCAACGTCTAAGTGGACGAGGCTTGAATGCACTGATGGGCTTTGCCCGCTGGGTGGTGGAGTTATCTGACAGGGCAACACGAGGCGATACCCTCGAAGCAGTGAAAGACATGATCCGTGAAATTAACTATGAAGCGTATTTATACGAGTCCTCGCCAAGCGCAAAAGCCGCTGAAATGCGAATGAAAAATGTCTCTGAGCTGTACCGTTGGATCAGCGATATGCTCACTGGCGATGCCGATAATCCAGCCATGACATTACCTGAAGTGGTCAGTAAGCTGACCTTGCGCGATATGCTAGAGCGTAATGAAGAGGAAGATGATTCCGATGCGGTGCAGCTATTAACTTTACATGCCTCAAAAGGGCTCGAGTATCCTCATGTGTTTATGGTGGGCATGGAAGAAGGTTTATTACCCCACCAAAGCAGCATTGATGAGGACAACGTTGAGGAAGAGCGGCGTTTGGCTTATGTTGGTATTACTCGGGCGCAGCAGAGTTTAACACTGACTTATACCAAAAGTCGGCGTCAGTTTGGTGAGCAAATCACTCCAGAGTTAAGTCGCTTTGTGCAGGAGTTACCACAAGATGATTTACAAATAGAAGGGAAAAAGAAGGTGGCGACACAGCAAGAACGAATGGCAAAAGGGCAGTCCAATGTTGCCAATCTTCGCGCCATGTTAAGACGGCAGTGATCCGCTATCTAAACTCGGTATATAGCTGCTCAGTCCGTTTTGATAATTGTGTCCCAGCATCTGTTGTTTGCCAAAGAATAAGCTCAGGCCGTGCTTTTCGAGTAAACTTCTGAAGTTCAAGATGGCAGGGCCTCGGGCAATGACCTTAATGCCTTTTACTTTGGTCACCGCTAAGATCCCTTGCAACTGCACCTCATAGCTGCTCTGTTGCAATACGCGTTTACTAAATGTGGAGCTTAACAGCACAAAGTCGAAGTCTACCTGACTAATTAAGGTTAAATCACAGCGGTCTTTACCAAAGTTATTTAAACCAATGGAAATGCCCTCAGCGGCTAATAGTTTCAGGTTTTGAATTTGCTGACTGGAGGCAAAACGCAGCTCATTTTCTTCAAATAACAGGCACAATGAAGATTCTTGTTGCTTAAGCTGTTGCTGTAAGGCACTAAAGTGACTGCTTTCGAGTAACATGGTTGAGCAGCCGAAGAGCATTTCACCTTGCTGCTGCGCCCCAAGTTGTTGTGCCAGTTTAAGTAGGTGCAACTCCACCTCTAAATGTTGTGCTTTTTCAGCAGCGAACTTTTTCAAAATATCAAAGTTGGTGCTCCCCAGCACAGGGTGCTCTCCAAACGCTTCTAAGAACGAAATGGCGGCTACTTTATCTTCCCAGGCTACGATTTGTGTTGCTCTAAAATGAGTTGGCAGTTTATCTAAGTGATGGTGCTCTTGCTGTTTATGGCTACTATTGCCTGCGGTTAGAAGAGGATGGTAAAACTCATAGCGTCCTCGGCCAGCATTCTTGGCATAATACATGGCGGCATCGGCATCGCGAATGATTTCATCGGTATTGCGATAAGACTTACTGCTGTAGGTAATGCCAATACTGGCGCCGCTTTGCATACAGACCCCTTTTAAGCAAAACGGCTGTTGCATGACTTTGATAATTCGTTTGGCGACGTCTTCTGCTTGCTGGCGGTCGGTGAGGTGGTCAAGCAGGACCACAAACTCATCTCCTGCGAGTCGTGCCAATAAGTCGTGTTCACGAATGCATTCTTCAAACGACTGAGCAACCCAAACTAAAAACTGATCGCCCGCTTGGTGACCCAGTTCATCATTAATGTCTTTGAATTTATCGAGATCAATAAACAGCACCGCAAAGTTATTCTCTGGGTAGCGGTGATGCTTTTTCAGTGTTTTTTCCAACTGCGTAAGGAACAAGCTGCGGTTAGGCAAACCGGTTAAACTGTCGTGGTGGGCGTCATGATACAGTTGTTGTTCGATCTTTTTGCGCTCTTCAATTTGCATTTGTAAATGCAAGTTGGTTTGTTGTAGCTCTTTGGTTTTTTCTGCGACTCGATGCTCTAATTGTTGGTGACTGGTTTTCAGCGCCTGATTAGCTAAGTGGGTTTGTAGTACTTGAGCAATTTGATTCGAGACAAAGGAGATCAGTTCAACATCTTCATAATCGAATTCGTATTTATGGTGGTAAGCCTGACAAGCGATCAGACCCATAACCCCAGTCGCTGTTTTAAGTGGGGCACCGAGCCAGCTGGTGGCGGCTAAACGACGGTCGTAACTCTTAGGGCGCTTTACGGTACCGTTAGCCACTAACTCCTTCGCGCGGTCGCTATCAATGAGCTGGCTCTGCTCTGTACGCAGCACCAACTCGCTGTAACCATTGGCAAAAGGGCGGGGATGATAACTGGTTTGTTCATCGACGCTGTAAGGAAAAGTCAGCCAGTTGTTTTCTTTGTCATAGAGGGCAATATAGAGATTGTCAGCGAAGGTGATGGAACGAATAATGTCATGAACTTGCTGATAAACGTCATCAATATCGGAAAACTGGGTGGCAAGTTCTGAAATTTTAAATAGAATTTGCTGGCGTTCTAGTGCTCGCTTCCGTGATTCTATTTCTTTATTCAGTGCCTCATTACTTTGCATTAAGGCGCGAGTGCGAATTTTTACCTCGGACTCTAATAGCTCACGTTTTTTAACTCGCTCAATGGCCGTAGCCAGATACAACGACATGACCTCAAGCAACTCGACTTGATGCTCGCTATATGACTGCGACTCTTGATAACTTTGCGATACCATCACACCAATAATAGTGCCATCGCGGTAAATTGGTACACCTACCCAGTGCTCGGCTTGGCTACCCATAATGGTAAAGTCACCGGCGGCAGCCTGGTCGAGCATTTGCTGTTTGGTTAGGTAAACGGTTTTCCCAGTTTTAAATACGTAGCCAGTGACACCCTGATTAAAGTGATGCGATTCATGCAGTGGCACAGAGATGCCGTCTTTTTCATCGACAAAATAGGATAATTCTAATGCTTGGGTATAACGATTTTGCAGCACCACATAAAAGCTTTCACTGGGCAGGTATTGTGACAGAATATTGTGAATGGCGGGATACAACAGGGTTAACTCAGCAACAGTACTGGCCTGTTCCGATAACTGAATTAAAGCGTATTGCAGTTGAGACTTTCTCTTATACTTTTTAAGTAAAGACTCTAATCTAGCATTTCGTCGAGCTAGACCCTGCTCCTGTTGTCGTGGCTCTGGCAATGATGAAACCGGTATTTTTTTGTTTAATTATTATACTTTATAGTTTCACTTTTAGCTGGGGTGGTCAAGTGCTAATTAGTGAATAAGTGCGGCTAAGACAGCCGCACCGAAAGAGAAAAGTCTTGCTTTTGGGTAAAGTGACTTACTGCTCGAGCATAAAGTCGATGGCTGCAGCTATTTCTTCGTCTGAGCAATCTGTACAGGTACCGCGTGGAGGCATGGCATTGAAACCATTAATGGCATGATCGAGTAATACATCTTTGCCTTTTTCTAAGCGCGCAGCCCAGTCATCCGCTGATTTTGGTGCACCAAGTGCTCCTGTGCCATGACAAGCGAAACACGCGGCTTGATAAACCTGTTCACCTGAACGTGGGCCTGTTGGTGCTGCATCGGCTTCGCTTTCAGCACCAGCCAAGTACACTGAGCCAATAGGTTGAAGGCGCTCTTTGATCGCTTCTTCAGTTAATGAATTGTCGTATGGTTGCGCAACTGCGGCTGTTGATAGCAATAAAAGTGCTGCTGAAAGTTTTTTCATTTACCTTGCTCACTTCGTTTGAACGTGTTCATTCACGATATTAGATGACGGAATTATCGGGATTATAACGCCACCTGTTCATTTATAAAACGGAAACTTAATTATAAATGCGCAAAACTTTAATTTTATTGCGATAGGGCAAGTTTTGTTGCCCTATTTCAGTGGTCACCCTAAGCAAACTCAAGGCTAAGCGAAAACGTAACCCTAAGCTCACTAATTATTACGGTTATCACCTTCATTGAGTTTACATTAAGACATGGCGACTAATTTATTTACCGCTTTTTCGATACCTGTTGCCGCTTCTAATACCGAGTTGGCCAGCATATAAGCTGGGGTGCTGATGACTTTTTCATTGTCATCAACGACGATATCACTTACCTCACATTGTTGATGTTTGGCACCTAAGGTGTCTATGGCGGCTGCCGTTTCAACATCGTTGCCAATCGACGCTAGCGTACCTGGTGGATGAATATGGCCAATAAGCGCTGGCGCAATACACAGATAAGCAATGGGCTTTTGTTGGCGACTGAATTCAGTGCAGGCTACCTTGACGCTTTCGAGCACAGTGGATTTCGCCCCTTTTATAGCAAAGTCGCAGAGGTTTTTCGCCACACCAAAGCCGCCAGGTAAAATTAGGGCATCGAAATCATCGGCATTAAGTGTTTCCAAGTCTTTGACTTCACCGCGAGCAATACGAGCCGACTCCACCAAGACATTACGGCGCTCATCCATTTCTTCACCGGTAAGGTGATTGATAACGTGAAACTGCTCAATATTAGGGGCGAAGCATTGATACTGTGCATCCGCTTTTTCTAAATAGAGCATAGTAAGTACTGCTTCATTTACTTCGGCACCATCAAAAACACCACAGCCACTTAAAATTACGGCAACTTTTTTCATTGGTCTCTCCTTTAATAGCGCATCATTGCGCTCTTATGCATAAAAACGATCACCATAGGATGAAAAAATTATAAAGGATCATCTATGATCTTTGATCAATTATGGTAGTATACTCCTCCGCTTGAAAAAATCAGGCTACTTTTTACTCACCTAGTTCGTACAGAGTAACGCAAAAAATTCTTTATCCACAAACCGGTAAAGATAATAACAATAAAAACGGGTTTAAAAGCGCAAGCAAATCAACCACCTACGCAGCACTCTAACTTTTTAATCATAAGTTCAGAGCGATTTCTCGTGTTTGTCTACAAAGTTATCCACAGGCCGTTATTAAAAATATCAACGGATAGTTATCCTTAGCAACTCGTTTTATTAGCCACCTTGTGGCATCCTTATATCCTACTCTATTAAAAGATGAATTTAGGATCCAATATATATGTCTCAGATCCCTGAAAACCCCTTGATCTTGGTTGACGGCTCTTCTTATTTATTCCGTGCATACCATGCTCCACCACACTTAACAAACTCAAAAGGTGAAGCAACAGGGGCTATCTATGGTGTGATCAACATGCTGAAAAGCTTGTTAAAGCAATATCAGCCAAGCCATATGGTAGTGGTATTCGATGCCAAAGGGCCAACGTTTAGAAATGAGATGTACAGTGAGTACAAAGCACACCGGCCGCCCATGCCAGATGATCTTAGAAGCCAAATAGAGCCTATCCATGAGATCATCAAAGCCATGGGTTTGCCCTTGGTGAGCATCAGTGGCGTTGAAGCTGATGATGTGATCGGAACCTTTTCTCGGATCGCTGCGGAGCAAAACCGCCATGTGTTGATCAGCACCGGTGATAAAGACATGGCCCAGTTGGTTAATGAGCATGTGACGCTGATTAATACTATGACCAACACCATTTTAGATCCTCAAGGGGTCGTGGATAAATTTGGCATTGGCCCTGAATTGATCATTGACTACCTTGCACTGATGGGTGACAAGGTGGACAACATCCCAGGCGTCCCTGGAGTTGGAGAGAAAACGGCTCTGGCCATGCTGCAAGGGTTAGGATCGATTGATTCTTTGTATGAAAACCTGGATAAGATCGCCGATCTTGGCTTTCGCGGTTCGAAAACAATGGCGAAAAAGCTGGCAGAGCACGAGTCACAGTTACGCTTATCTTACGAATTAGCCACCATTAAACTCGATTGTGAGGTGGAACAAGATCTTGAGCAATTTCAAATTGCAGAGATGGATAAAGACCGCTTAATTAAGCTTTATGGTGAGTGTGAGTTTAAACGCTGGTTAGCTGAATTATTAGACGGTCAACCACAGCAGGATATTGTTGATGTTGAAGCGGAAGGCTCGGCCCCAGCTGCTGCAAAGGTGGAGGCCAATTATGAAACCATTCTCACTACTGAGCAGCTGGATGCATGGATAACAAAGCTACAACAGGCTGAGCTCATTGCTTTTGACACCGAAACCACCAGTGTAAACTATATGGAAGCCGAACTGGTGGGTATGAGCTTTGCGGTTGCCCCTGGTGAAGCAGCTTATCTACCCATTGCCCACGACTACGTGGGTGCCCCAGAGCAGCTCTCTCGAGAGCTTGTATTTGAGCGCATGGCGCCGCTGTTGGCGGATCCCAAGCTGGCGAAGGTGGGACAAAACCTAAAATACGATCAAAGTGTCTTAGCCAAAGCAGGGCTAGAGTTAAAGGGGATTGCCTTTGATACCATGCTGGAGTCCTATGTCTTTAATAGTGTTGGCACCCGCCATGACATGGACTCGTTGGCATTAAAGTACCTCGGTCATAAAGCCATTAGTTTTGAAGAGGTAGCAGGTAAAGGTAAAAACCAGCTGACCTTCAATCAAATTGAATTAGAAAAAGCAGCACCTTATGCGGCGGAAGACGCCGATATTACCTTGCGCCTACACCAGCACCTTTGGCCTCTGATCGAAAAAGAGCCGAGTTTGAAGCAAGTATTTACCGACATTGAACTGCCACTCTTGAGTGTTTTATCGCGCATAGAACGCACTGGTGTGCACATTGATGGTGATATGCTAGGCAAGCAAAGTGTTGAATTAGAAAAGCGTTTACAAGAGCTAGAGCAAGAAGCGTTTGCCATTGCCGGCGAAGAGTTTAATCTGGGTTCGCCAAAACAGTTACAAGCTATTTTATTTGACAAGCTGGAGCTGCCGGTGATTAAGAAAACGCCAAAGGGCGCACCGTCAACTGCAGAAGAAGTATTGCAAGAGCTGGCTCATGATTACCCATTGCCGAAACTCATTATTGAACACCGCGGGTTGGCAAAACTGAAGTCGACCTACACCGATAAATTACCCAAATTGGTGAATCCTGATACGGGGCGGGTTCATACCTCTTATCATCAAGCGGTTACCGCCACAGGCAGATTAAGTTCAAGCGATCCAAACCTGCAGAACATTCCCATTCGTAATGAAGCGGGTCGTCGTATTCGACAAGCATTTGTGGCGGATAGCAACAAGCAAATTGTCGCTGCCGACTACAGCCAAATTGAGCTTAGGATCATGGCGCATTTATCTCAAGATAAAGGCTTACTGAGCGCCTTTGCTGAAGGGAAGGACGTCCATAGTGCCACGGCTTCTGAAGTGTTCTCTGTGGCACTTGAAGAAGTGACCTCAGATATGCGTCGTAAAGCCAAAGCCGTCAATTTTGGCTTGATTTACGGTATGAGTGCATTTGGTTTAGCAAGACAGCTAGACATTCCGCGTCACGAGGCGCAGCACTATATGGATAAGTACTTTGAGCGCTTCCCTGGGGTACTGGAATACATGGAACGCACTCGTGAAGAAGCGGCAGAAAAAGGTTACGTCGAAACCTTATTTGGTCGCCGCTTATATTTACCGGATATTAAAGCCCGTAATGGCGCACGCAGAAAGGCGGCTGAACGTGCCGCCATTAATGCGCCGATGCAGGGCACCGCAGCAGATATTATTAAAAAGGCGATGATCACGGTCGATGAGTGGTTGCAAAGCTGTGATAGCAACGATATTCAGCTCCTTATGCAAGTACACGATGAACTGGTGTTTGAAGTGGCAAGCGATAAAGTGGATGAATACAGTGCTAAAATCTGTCAGTTAATGAGTGCAGCGGCAAGCCTTGATGTTCCTTTATTGGTCGAAGCTGACAGTGGTGAAAATTGGGAACAAGCACATTAACGTTGACTTGCCCATTTGCTTAACTCCATAGCAATAAGAAGCACCGCTACTGCGGTGCTTTTTTGTTGCCAAAATGCGCTTATTACATTGCATACGCAGTGATTTGGATTGCGATTAGAAAGACAGGTAATGACATCGAAGCACTCGCTACCACCACCTATTTACTTAAAACCACATAACTAATGCGAGTATTCACTTGCGCTATAGCATCTTTAAATTGTAGCCTCTGTTAATCTTGGGTAACAAATAAAAAAAATACGTTGAAAGTTTATCAAATTGGCTTGTGTTTTGCTTTAAGGTATTTATTTCTTTTAATCCATTTGATAGAGTCCGCTCCGTCCTCATCCTGTAGGACATCCTGTTGATGATGTATCTCTCGCAAGAGGATACAGTGTATTGATAGCTTCTCCCCAGATTGCTATAACGGCTCGTAGTTTTTACGAGCCGTGTTTTTCTTTTCTTACTGCAAACTTTTCCTTTTTTCATAGCGTAACAACATCAGGCTAATTTAAGGTTTATTTAATTTATACTAGGCCTTACACTGAATAGCATAAATGCAATTAACTCTCATTTTAAAGGAAGTCGTCATGCTTAAACCTTTTCTGGTAGCAAGTGCGCTGTTTTGTAGTCAAGCCTTCGCTGCTTGGCAATTAGACTCACAATTGAGCGATGTTAGCTTTGTTTCGGTGAAGCAATCTAGCGTTGCCGAAGTTCACCACTTTACTCAGCTTGATGGCACTATCTCTGAGCAGGGGCAACTGCAATTGCAGATTGACCTTAGCAGTGTGGAATCAATGATCCCAATTCGTAACGAGCGCATGCGTAAAATGCTATTTAATGTTACGCAATACCCCAGTGCTACCGTGACTGCCGACGTCTCGGCGCAACTGGCAAAGTTACCAACCGGGACCACAAAAGTGTCTGATGTGAGCGCGAACTTATCATTGCATGGTCAAATTGAGCAGCTAAGCCTGGATTTATTGGTCACCAAAAGTGCCGATGGTTTAGTGGTGACACCGGTGAAAGCGGTGATTATCAATGCCCCTGCGTTTGGTTTAGGAAAAGGCATTGAGGCGCTCAGAGAAATAGCTGGGCTTAAGTCGATCGCAACCAGTGTGCCTGTTAGTTTCAACTTGGTTTTTAATGGACAAGATTAATACTCTGATTGACAAGTACGTGGCAACTCACGCGCCGACACAACAATGGTCGGCGCCGTCATGTGGCTGGTCAGAGATAAAAATTGCCCGCGATGGTCGCTGGTATCATCAAGGTGCAGAAATAAAGCGGCAATCTTTAGTCGCTTTGTTTGCCAGCGTGCTAATCTATGAATCTGGTCGCTATTGGTTGAAAACGCCCGCAGAAACCTGCGAAGTGGAGGTTGAATCTCACCCGTTTGTGATCCAACAATGGCATTACTGTGACGAGGCTGAGGCGTTGGGGTTGGCACCCTGTATTTTGGCTGAAGATAACCTCAACCGGCTGTGGCCGATTTGCGATGCTTTTCCGTTAAAGGTGCAATCTCAAGGGCAAAGCCAAATACCCTACCTTGAATTGAACTACGGCCTCAGTGCTGTGATTGCAAGGAACGTGTATTATCAATGGGCAGAGCTGTTACAGCAAGATGACCAGGGCTTTTATCTAGACTCTGCCAAAGCGCGTTTCTATTTGGGCTAAACGCGCTTTTGTGGGCTTTATTAATTGCTGTCGCCTTGTTCTTCTGGGTTAAAGGGGCCTAAGAACCACTCATCTAGCTTCCACGCGAGTTGATTCAGACCGATCCCCTTTAATGATGAAAAAGGGTGAACGGTGATGTCGCCATCAATTTCACTGAGTGCACGGCGCACTTGTAACACTTCCGCTTTTCGTTTGCCCTGCTTTAATTTATCGGCCTTAGTAAGTAGCGCCAATACGGGAATATTACTACTGGTAGCCCAGTGAATTAAATCCATATCAAGATCTTTTAGCGGGTGGCGAATATCCATTAACACCACGATGCCTTTTAAGCATTGCCTTCTTTGCAAGTATTCACCGAGCGCCTTTTGCCACTTTTTCTTCATCTCCAATGGCACCTTGGCATAACCATAACCTGGAAGGTCGATTAAGCGCTGATCTTCTCCCAAGGAAAAGGTATTGATTAATTGGGTGCGGCCTGGTGTTTTACTGGTTCGGGCCAGCTTTTGATCCGTGAGGGCATTGAGGGCACTGGACTTTCCGGCATTGGAGCGGCCCGCAAAAGCAACTTCGATCCCTGAGTCTGGTGGCAGTTTGCTGATATCTGGGGCACTGGTAATAAACTGTGCTGAGTTATATTGAACGCGAGATTTAAGCACGCTGACTCCTAACTGATTAAACTTTTGCGGATTGAACTGCGTATTTTATAACAGTATTAAGCTTAGCAAAAGAAATACTGTACAGTGGTTAAGCTTGCCAAGGTGCAATTTTTAGCGAAATTCAGCTTAGATAGGTGGTTTACGCTTTAATCTAGGTCAAACCCCTATAAATTATAAGTTTAATATGAGCAGAAAACGTGCCAGAGAAAGTAATATCGTGTAGAATGTAGGAATTGCAATGTCAGTCTAAAGTTTATACCAATCAGTAGTGACTACTGAGCAAATATTTTTTAGGTGGAGCAATGTTTTCGCTTTTGGTAATAGAAAACATTGCATGTAGAATTCATCTGATTAACATAACAACCTAATTAGTACTGATTGGTATTATCAGCCCAAGCAATAAAGAAAGCGACTTTTTCGCCTGGGTGTAAATTACAGGGTCGGAAACAGAGAATTTACCATGAAAAAAATAGCATTAACTTTAACAATGTTGCTTGGTACGTTGTCAGCAAGCAACGCATCGGCATTCGATGGTGACGCAGAGGCGGGTAAAGCGAAATCTGCAACATGCGCAGCATGTCACGGTCCAGATGGCAATGCCCCTGTGACCATGTATCCAAAAATTGCAGGTCAGCACGCTGATTATATCTATAAGCAACTAAAAGAGTTCAAGTTAGGTATGACTTCAGGTGGTGAAGAAGGTCGTATGGACCCTGTAATGAGCGGTATGGCGATGCCACTGTCAGATCAGGATATGAAAGACCTGGCGGCTTACTTCTCTTCATTAACCATGACAGCGGGTACTACGCCAGAAGACGTAGTAGCAACGGGTCAAAAGTTATTTAAAGCAGGTGATGCAGAACGCGGTATTCCGGCTTGTGCAGCATGTCACGGCCCGCGTGGTAATGGTACTTCATTGGCAAACTTCCCGAAGATTTCTTTCCAGCACCCAGAGTACATCAAGTCTCAGCTTGAAAAGTTCCGCGATGGTACGCGTAACAATGACATGAACGGTATGATGCAAGACATCGCACAGAAGCTAACAGACAAAGACATCGAAGTATTATCGAAATACTTAGGTGGCCTACACTAAAGTCGTATAGCAGAGTTATACACCTCAGTGTAAACTCTTAACTGTTGAAAAAAGGGCAGCATCAGCTGCCTTTTTTTGTGCCTGACGTGTAAGAAATATCTCACTTTTAATGTAAGACAGTAGCTATTGGCTAATGTAAGTTTTGGCTTATTTTTCGACTATTGTTCATTGTAAGTTTATGTAATTATGAAAAAAACTATAGAATAAAAAATATTTAGGTAATAAATTTGTTATTAAACAGTTGTAACTCGAGCTCAAGAGCGTAGATTATTGGTTGTCGCCAAGCAATACAAAAACAGGGACAATTCGATACGGAAGCGTAGGTGGCAAAATTAAGTATCAGTTAGATACAAAGGATTAAAAACAAAGCGTTAGGAAGACCGAGAAAAAGAAAATCCATGGAAGTCTAATAATAAAAACAATATGGATAGCATCACGGAAGTCTAAAATAAAAACAAAACGGAAGATACAAGATAACAAAAACAACAATAAGACTTAAAAAGTCGAAGGGAGAAGTGTCCAGTTGTGACGCTCAGATTAGCAGGCGGTAGAGAGCAATCTCTGCCGCCTTTTTATTTGGTTGCCCTAAGCATTGCTGCTACAATAGCCACTTCATTAAGCAATTACTAACGACCATTGCAAAGCGAAACTTCACTATCTTGTGGCCTATGTCATGGCACTCAGTTAACACACTATTATCGCGATAAGCATAGGCTTTATTGGCAATGCGAGCGTTGCCATCTGGTTATGGTGGAGCCTATGGACCGGTTGTCGGCGGCTGCTGAGAAAGCCATCTATGATAGTCATGAAAATGATTTGCAAGATGCCGGTTACAGGCGCTTTTTATCTCGCCTAGCCGATCCGTTGTTGCAACGAGTTGCACCACAAAGCTATGGCTTAGACTTTGGTTGTGGGCCGGGGCCTTTGCTAGCACACATGCTCCGTGAAGCCGGACACACGGTAGAGTTATACGATCTCTATTATGCTAATCGACCAGAGGTCCTAAATCATCGCTACGACTTTGTTGTAAGTACTGAGGTGGTGGAGCACTTAGCTGCGCCAGGTAAAGTGCTGCAAAAACTATTGAGCATGCTTAAGCCAGGCTGTCCGTTGGCACTCATGACAAAGTTGGTAATCGATAAGACACGATTTCAATCGTGGCATTACAAAAATGATTTAACGCACATTAGCTTTTTTAGCCGTGCGACATTTGAGTATTTTGCCAGACAGTTAGATTGTGATTTAGAATTCATTGGGAATGATGTCATCATTCTTACTAAGCGTGATCCGCGCAGATGTTAGGTATTAAGTTATGACCAGAAAGAAAAAGACACGTAAAGTGGCCGCCAATGGCACGCCAAGATTAAGCAAAGAAAAGTTACAAGAGTTGCGCGCCATGAAAGAGCAGCGTAACAAAAAAACCAAGGGCAAAAAGCCAGGTTCAAGAAACGCACCAGAAACCGTGAGCAAAGAGCAATCGTCAGGGTCGAGTAAAAAAGATCCCAGAGTGGGCAGTAAGAAGCCGGTAGCGCTTAAGCCTGAGCCGCAGCAGCAAGCTGAAAATAGCCAACCTGAGCTGAAGCGCCACTTGCAGCCACAGGTACAGCTGAGCAATGCCAAAGAGGTGTTATCGCCTGAGCAAGAGCTGGAGCAGCTAGAAAATGACGAACGCCTAATGGCCCTGCTTGAGCGCCATGAGCGTGGTGAGTTATTAACCGGCAAAGACGCTAAATACTTCAACCGCGGTATTGCACGTCACCAAGAGTTGTGCGAAATCTTGGGTATTGACGAAGAGTTCGAAGAAAGTGACATGCAAGAAGATGATCCCTTAGAGCAGTTTGTTAGTAATGATCTAGCAAACGAATGGTTAGACGATGATTTCG
This sequence comes from Pseudoalteromonas 'SMAR', assembly GCF_048515945.1. Lineage (NCBI taxonomy): Bacteria > Pseudomonadati > Pseudomonadota > Gammaproteobacteria > Alteromonadales > Pseudoalteromonadaceae > Pseudoalteromonas > Pseudoalteromonas 'SMAR'. The sequence continues at coordinate 34,275 of NZ_JBLWMW010000015.1, read as the reverse complement.
AGGAAGGCGATAAATAATGAATAGCGCGTGGATTGTTGCTCTCATTGTTGGTGCACTGATCATTGCCGGGTTGGCATTTTATGCCGGCAAGTTGCTCTGGCAATTAAAAGTGCAAAAAGAAGTGATTGCTAAGTATCGCGAAAAAAAAGCCCAAGAGCTGGAAGAGTCCAGGCAAGCGCGCAATGGCAAAATTGCCGACAGCGTTAACTTAATCGCACGAGCGATGAAAGAAAAGCAATGTGAGTATTCAGAAGGCTGCTTGCGCGTATGGGTGCTAATATCTCAATACAGTTTTGATGAAGAGGTAGACTTGCAGCAGGCCTACCCTGGGGTATTCAAAATGTATGAAGAGGTGAAAGAAATGCCGACCCATGAAGCCCGTAAAAAGTACTCGAAAAAAGAAATCTTTAAAATGGACAGCCAACGTTGGCGCGCTGAGGAACGCTTAGAGCAAGAGATTTTAGCCGATTGTGAAAATCTAATCGTGCGCTTTAAAGCGGCTCCCGGCAGTGAAAACGTGGTATTCCAATAACCCAACACAAAAAAGCGCTCAGCTGAGCGCTTTAGCTACTTGCCCCGATACTCGCACTCTGTTAGTACCAAGCCCTCAACACACTGATAATAGACCGTTAAACTTGTTCCAGGCTGAATGCTTTGGTGCAAAGGAGTCATCACAGTAAACTGCAGCTGATGGTCATTAAAGTCGATGAGCTTCACTGCATCAAAACCAAAAAAACATTGCACCGTTGAATATAGCGCCTTATAGATGCTTTCTTTGGCAGAAAAAATTAAGGTCAAAGGGTTGTGATGGTGCTTACCTAAACGTGCAAACAAGTCATATTCTTGCGGGTGTAATAGCTGTCGCTGCAGCTCGCGTTCTTGTTTTTCCGCCATATCGCGCTCGATATCAATGCCCACTCCCTTAATCGCCTTGTCTGTGGTGGCAGTAGCCGCCGCAATCCCCCGAGTGTGAGTAATGCTGGCGCGAACTGTTGGCGGCCAAATAGGGGCACGATCTTCACCGCTGTGTACGGTAAAGTCAGAGTAGCCAAGTTGTGCTAAACAGTGTTGCGCGCAGATCCGCCCGGCGAGGTATTCGGCTTTTCTTTTGCCCACCGCGCGTTGCAGATGGTTTGGTTGTGCGATGCCATAATCTTGAAAAGAGCTCTCATTATAACTTTCTGGGGCAAATTGAATGCAGTAAAAAGGCAAGTTTAATTGTGCTGTAAACAGTGTGGATTTGGTACTTTGCAAAGTTGACTCCCAACAACCATCCTCAGTAATAAAGGCCCAAGGTATTCCTTTATTGGTTTTGAGCGCTTAGTTTGCAATAGCTAAGCGCTCATAGCAAGAAGTTGTCAGTGTTTAGCGATTACTTTAATTTGCTAGCTACTGACACCAGCTGTAGGGCTAAACCGGAGACTTTTTCTGCCAGCGCAGGGTCTTTTATTTTGCCCTGCTCATCAAAGACTTCAAACGCACTCGGTACGGCAAGCTGATCGGCCAGCACTAAGCTACCAATGCCGGAAAGGACATCGCGTACGTGATTGAGGCCGCGCAAGCCACCTAAGCCACCAGGTGAAGCGGCATAAAGCGCCACCACCTTGTTTCTGAAAGCAGGCACTGCGCCTTGCTCGGTTCTTGAAGCCCAATCGATGGCATTTTTTAGTACCGCGGTAAACGAGCCATTATATTCTGGGCTGGCGAGTAAAATACCACCGGCATCACGTAACTTGTCTTTCAGTATTTGCGCCCCTTTCGGCGTACCTTGGGCTTCCAAGTCCTCATCAAACATGGGGATATCTAAATCCTGTAGCTTCACGACTTCTACTTCAGCGCCCGCTTCTAGAGCAAAGTTGGCAGCTGCTTGAATAAGTTGCTGGTTATAGCTGTCTTTTCTAAGACTGCCTGCTAAGGCGATAATTTTGGCTGTGGTCATCTTGTTGAATCCTTATTGGCTTATGTTGGTAAAATAGTAGCAAAGTTTTCCTTGCATGAAACCGAAATAAGCGCAAAGCTTATGTGCATAAATGCACAGGAGTAGCGATGGATAAGTTTACTGATTGGCAAGATCTTAAGGTCGCCTACAATGTGGCTAAGTGTGGTACTTTATCGGCGGCAGCTGAGCGCTTGGAGATCCACCATAGTACTGTGTTGCGACGCATAAATGCGCTGGAAGAAGCGTTGGGGACACGACTGTTTCACCGTCATGCCAGAGGTTATCAGGTGACCCAAGCCGGAGAGAAGCTGTTGCTGACCGCCAGCCAAATAGATGAGCAACTAATGCAACTAAGCACCTCTATTGCTGCTGTAGACAGCCAGTTACGAGGCAAGTTGCTGTTAACCACCGTCAGCGGTTTTATGGATATGCTGTCGGAACCCTGTTTGAGCTTTCAGCAGCTGCATCCGCAAGTGCAGCTTGAGGTGATCCTAGATCAGAAGCGTTTAAGGCTAGACCATGGCCAAGCCCATGTGGCGGTGCGTGCTGGTCCAAAACCGGATGAACCCGATTATATTGTGCAGCACCTTAATACGTTAAAAGCAGGACTATACGCTTCCTCGAGTTATATTAATCGAATGGGGCTACCCACTTCGCAAACCGCACTTCAGTCACATTACTTTGTCTCTGGGGTGGCGGGGTTTAATGCTCGTGTGCCTTACTTTGCGTGGGTGGATGAGCAGATCCCTGAAAGCCAAGTGATGCTGCGGGTGTCGGAAACATCCGATGCCACCAGAGCGATTGTTAATGGCCTTGGCATCGGTGGCCTACAGCACGATGTCGCGAAACTCTACCCGGAGCTAAAACCGGTATTGGCAAACGAGCTTGAATGGCTTAGCCCAGTTTGGTTAGTCACTCATATGTTGGTGCATCGTACCGCCAAAGTGCAAGCCTTATGCGACATCTTAAAACGTCACTTCGCTAGTTTGTAGTGGCTTCACAGCTAAGCTGTTGCAGCGGTACAAAGGTTTGCTTTTTAGGATAATACAATACGCAAAGCGTGCCACGCAGTTGTAGTGTAAAACTATCGTAATCCAGCTCATGATTGCCTAGCATTGGTGCGCCATCAGCTTGTTTGCTGTTGCCATGCTCTAAAATTAAATGTGGACTGCGTTGAAACACTGTGGTGGCAAGCTTAGGGGGCATCCCCCCTGTCAATGTAACGATTGCTTGTTTTAGCTGCTTGATGGTGGCGGCAGAGCTAGTTGTTAGCACCGCATTATGTACCTCACCATGTTGCTCAGGCTTTGTTTGGCAGCCAAGTAGCAGGGTTGCAAGTAGCAACAAAGAGACAGTGAATGTTATTTTCATCACTGGTTGCGCTCCTCTGGGAACATCCAAATAGCGCCATCTCGAGCAGGGTGCTGCGGTACGGTTACCGCTCCGCCTTGCTGATTTAGACGTTGAGTGTTAGCTGCTGGGGCAAATTGCGCTTGTGCAGGACAGGTTCCCGTCTCAATATGCTGAAGTGCTGCAGCGAATAAAGCCTCTTGTTGGCTCCCCAGTGGCTGAGAAAAGTCATCGCTGACCTGACAGCCAGGCACGTTGGCTGTTAAGCCTATTTCACCGCTGCTGGATGCGCCGCTGGGCATAAAACCATCAGCATAATCACCAAAGCCTTTGGCGTTCTCAGAAGCAAACTGAATGGTGTAATACACTGTGCCACAGTTTTGCGCGGGCACAAAACCATAGGGCTTACCTCGGGTGGCATCACCAATTAACACCACCTCGACATCAATGCCGCGCAGGCCATTGATAACGTTTTCACTGGCTGAAGCAGTACCGCGAGTGGTGAGAATATATACCCGAGGCAGCGAGACGGAAGGGAGTAGTTGCTCGGTAAAGGCATTATTAGGCCAGTCAATTACCCGAGATTCGAACTCGGTAGAACGCTCTTCGGCTTGGCGTTTATCGTTCAAAGTGTTGGTGGTAAATACACGTTCCAAGCTCTGGTTTCCGGCTACCATAAACCCTAACTGAGCCGCCATAATCACCCGACCACCGCCGTTATAGCGCATATCTAACACCAGATCATCAATTTGCTGTTGACGAAATAGGCTAAAGGCATCTATTAAGCCTTGTTGAGCAGTAGGGATAAACTGGTTATATTGCACATACCCCACTTTGCGGTTATTGCTTTCGAGTACTTGCGCTCGACGCACGGGGGTTGTTTCAATATCCATAGAGGTTAACGTCACCTCTTTTTGTTCCCCTGCCACGGACTCAAACACAAACGCATGAGGCTCACTTTCACTTGGAGAAAGGCCGGCGTTTAAGGTGTCAGTGTCAGGGCTTGCAATAAAATCCACCCCGTCAATTGCGGTGATTTTATCCCCACGAACAATACCGGCGTTTGCCGCTGGGGAGTTGGGTTCGACAAAGGCCACTGTAAAGTTGCGTGGAGGTGTTGTAGAAATTACTGCCCAGCCAATCCCATAACCTGTACTTACGCCGGATTGCGCCTGCTTTTGAAAGCTTTCGTACGACTCATAAAAGTGGAATTGATCTTTATCGGCGCCATTGGGGGTTTGCTCGTTGGTCTTCAATTGCTCAAAATAAGCAGTAACACTGTCAAATTGCTTAGGGTCGTTGTCCTCAACCTCGTCATACCAAAGGTAAGTCTCGTTGGTAAATGAACGTAACCACATCTTTTCATGCATTGCAGTACCCGCTTTATCCGGGTAAGGCTGGTAATTATTATAAGGGTCGCCGCCGCTGCGAGGATCAGCGCAAAAGTTGATAAACTGATCAGAGGGCGGATAAACATTAAACGTCCACGTCGGGGCCGGTGGTGGCTCGCTGCTATTATTGTTAGGCGTAGGGCTGCTAGTTAGATTATTATCGCTGCCCCCTCCGCCACCGCATGCGACCAGTAATAAGCTTAGAAGAATACCAGTTGAAAACGAAAAAAAACGCTGCATTGGTTGTTCCCAATAAGAGTGGATTGCTTAAAAATTAGCATCCACAACGGTATCGTGCAATCACTGTTGTTGCCAAGCCTGAAAAAGTTTGCGTTGCTGCTGAGAAATTTTTAAGCCATAGGTTTTTTCCATATAAAAATAAGCTTGGGCAATACGGGCTCTGGCATACTCTGGAGGTTCAATACGTCTTAATTTAAAATCAATCTTAACCGGGCAGGCGCCATGTTGACGTTCGGTATCGGGCAGCATGCCAAAGCGATAATTCGATCTATCGCCATTTATTTCACCGATGGCTGGCGCTAAGTTATGTATGTCGGCTTCCATGCGCCGAAATGTGGCGCTGGTTTTACGGCAATGCTTACGGCCGCCTTCTTGCCAGCACTGTAACTGATGACCAAATTCCCACGCCGAAACAATATGCTCCCATTCAATTCGTTGTGCACGCTTATTTACTTTGCCACTGCGAGTATAAGGAAGGCGTGGAGAGTAGCCACAACTGGCCGCGTCTGGCACTAACTTCTTGCCATGCTTTTTAATCGAACAGTTGCAGTATAACGTCCGAGTATTGTTATTAACTTGTTGAGATAAATGTTTTTTTGCCTGATAAAAAGAACTGAAGTTGTTCGCGCTGGATGGCAGTGCCAATACCAGTAAGAGTAATAAAGGCAATAGGGTGCGGTGTGGCATTTCCTCTCACCGAGGGTGGAATTCAGGAGCTGCCACTATAGCAAAAAGCACATTAATAAGAACGCTTTATTAATCAGATTTATGCTTTTAAAGTGGGTTTTTTGCTTTTGCGTCGCCCGAGGCGAGGAGGAGATTGCAATAGTAATAACACCCCACTTAGGGCAAATAACACACTAGTGGCAGCAAAACTAATCAGCAGTGGGTTATTAAAGTCTTCTCTTTCTTGGTAATCCATAATGTGCAGCATCCAGAAAAAGTCAAAAATTCGCCATAGGCTACTGCGCACCGTAATCACTTCGCCACTGCTGGCGTCAAGATAGAGTGTGGTGCTAAGCATATCGTCATAGGTTACCTGCCAGACATGGGTTCGGTGTCCAACTTCTCGTGCCCCTTGCTGCAGTTGCACGGCAGCAGCTACCTGGGCGTCAATGAGCAAGTGCGCATTGGCCTGTTGAATTATTTCGCTGCGCGTAGGAGGTTGCAACACCGTGCCGGTTAAACCATTAAAAACCTTTGTCTGTTGGCCATTTAATTTGATGATTGGAGTGTCTAAAAAGTGGCTAAAAGACAGACTAGTAGGGCGGTCGGCGTTACTGACGATGCCATTAAGATCCGCTTTATAGTCGCTCATGATAAAGGGGTTGCTGAGCGTTCGTTTGGCTAAATGGTTACCGTGCACCTTGTCCAAAGGGATGGCACTCATGACTAGACCCCCTAAAAGCCAAGCCAAAATTTGCAGAAACAGTAGGTAACCGAGGTATTTATGCAGCTTTCGTGCTGGCTTTAGAAGTTTTTTAATCATCACAATATGTTATTCTTGTTGTCAGTGAAGTCACTAACCATAGTCTAAGCTGATTGCTTTTTTAAAACGGTTTGCGATGGTTTACTTTGCTGTACCCAGTATCACACCTATTTCGTAGAAGATAGGTTAATTTAACTTTTCGCTTTAACAAGGTAGCTTTTAGCCCATGTCTGAAATTCAATTTTTAAATGTCGATTTGGAACTAGAGTCAAAACAAGATATTAGTGCTTTGGTTTCGGATTTGAAGAAAAATGCTATCGTGCTGCATTACGACCAAGATGATTATCGCCAACTGGCAAGAATAGAAGCAAATACCTCTGAGCTAACGCCAGATAAGGCCATCAATCAGTTGTGTGAGCTAATTGAGTCGTGCTCAAAAGCGGCCCTTAAACAGTGGTTAAGCTGTACTAAGCGTACCTTTGATATTGGATTTCAGTCAGGTACGTCGCCAAAGTGTTTTTCTCAAGCGCTTAATGCCGAAACCTTGTTGCGGATTTCTGCCATTGGTGCTGGCATTGAGTTAACACTTTACCCGATTGAGGAAAAGTGGTTATCTGCAGAGGTTTTATAAAAAATTAGTGTTAATTTTGTTAATTTATTGAAAATTTAAAACGGTTGTTTTATCTTGATAATTCGTCAACACGGATTATTTCTAGGAACGCAAGATGAAACAACAAGTCACTCTATCTGCATTAACTCTGTCACTTTTAACCGCCTCTTTTCTTACGTCAGCATCTCAGCAAGGCGCCACAGCTCAGTTTCAAGCGCTGTCGGGCGTCGATAAGTTCAATGCTGCACCGCTGCAAGTGGTCGATATCAAAAAGCAAGTAGCAAAAAATGTTGCACTGTCGCTATCTGGAGTAAATACTCAATTACAACTGCAGCTCAATCAATATCAAGACACCGTATCACTGGAGCAGGTTGCAGTTAGCACTCAAACCAAGCGTTTGGTTGCAGAAGCAAATCAGTATACACGGCAGCTCAAGGGGCTGAGTGATAACAACAGCAACTTGTACCAGCTTCGTCTTGCCGATAATGAGATGTTAACAGCCTGGCAGCAAGGGCAAATGCCATTGATTGCTTTTGCACCTAAAGGGGATGACAAAGATTGGCAATACGTTGAGGCATATGACCATCAGGGTCAGTTGCACTTGCTCGATGCCCATACATTGCCACAGCGCCCAGTGCTGATCGTCGAGCTAGACAGTGCTCAGGTAAAGCGAGAAGGGTTAGCCGTAATGCGTCGTGTGTTTGCAGAGCACGGCATGACCATGGCCAGTCAAGATGTCACTGCAGGCGATGAGGCTCAGCCACTGTCTACCAGCGTGCTGAAGCGGATCCGTTTAAATGATGATGAGGAGCCTTGGATCTCCGGTGCGGCAGAGGTCTATGGCGTGGTTACAGGCGTCAATCCATCTCGTGACGAGCCGGTATTAGACATTGTTGATATGCCTTATTTGGATCACGATGGCCGTGATTACACGCCAAATCAGATTCTTATTCATTGGCAGCGCTACCGCTGGCAAGCGGCAGACGTCTTGCTAATGGAGCAAGACGACAATACCAACTATCAGGAATTAGCAACCACCTTCCTTGATATTGTCACCCAGGTAATGAGAACAATCCCAGATCCCAATGTACAGGGCTATGCCATTATTCCGCAGCTAACCAATCAGTTGATTAAAGCAATGCCAAGTCACTGGTTTAGCAATGACGATGATTATGTCGACGTCTTTTATACTCTGTTCGAAGGACAAACTTATCAAGGTCATATGGGCGCCAGTGGTAATGCCAAGATCACCTTAGAGCCACTGACGATTAACCCCAGATAACCAGCAAAGCAAATGCAAAAAGGCCGGATAATCCGGCCTTTTTAGGTTGTGTCGCAAAATAGTGTTACCAAATGGCTTCGACAAACTCAGGATGATCGATAAACGGGTTACGGTTACCTTGGAAGCTAAACGCGGCATCATTGCGCGCTTTTTCTATGCCATCAACGGGATCTTCGTTATGCCAACGTTTTAGCATGGCAATAACCCAACTTTCGAAGACTTGATCTTGACTGCCATTGAGTACTGCGTCGCTGTAGCTGGTATTGTTTTGCCAGTTGGCGATAACATCTTGATAGCGGGTTGCCATATAAAAATACGCCCGAGCAAAATCCCCTTTAAAGGCATCAATAGGCTCGAAAACCGTACCGCTATAGCCAATCCCAGTGGCATTGCCAACTTGGCTGCCATTCGAAGAAACATAGCTGGCACTGCCCACTTCGCCAAAGGGGAAGTTACTGCGCTGAGCATTAACGTAGCCATCGGTGGCAAAAATATGGTGAATATCTGAGTTCATCGGTTCCACTTTGCCGCCAAACCAAGATTTTGGAAACGAGTGCTCGCGATTATAACAATCTCCTTCACCACTGTAGTTGCCACACTGTGAGGTGGTCGATGGGTAGACAATGGTGTCGGCACTGGTGGGCTTTTCAGAATAACGGTCTAGGATGGTATTATCATTATCGAAGTAGTTATCGCGCTCGTATTGATCGATAAAACTCCATATTGCCGAATAACCTTGCGACTGATGGCTTTTGATGATTTGGTGGAGCTGCGTTTTTAAGGCATACCCAGACAGTCCTGAAGTACCAGCATAATAGCCGTCACCAGAAGGAGGCGTAGAGCTACCTAACTGAAATGTATGCGACTCAGTGGCACTAAATTCTCCCCCTGAGGCCAGTGTATTACCACTGGCGGTTAAGCTGTATTCACCGTTACCGTAACTGCAACAGATACCATCGCCATAACTGTCATAAATGGTAAAGGTGTAATCACCATCAGCTAAGCATAGCGACTCATTCACCGTGCTGTTATTATTGTAGCCACTGCCACTGGCCACCACAGTGTTACTGGCGTCTAGCAACTGCCAGCTGGTTTCACTGGCATAACTGTCCGTGGTTAAGGAGAAGTCGACATTATTGTTTTGGCAACTTGAAGGTGGCTGAGGTGAGCTATTAGCGGGTTGGAAGTCATCAACGTAGACCACTTCACTGCCATCAAAGCTACTGGTGTCGTAAAATCGTAAACCAACATCAATGGTGGTGTTGGCTGTGGCGCTATAAGTCTGAGTAAGCTGTTGCCATTGTCCCAGCATGTAAGGGTCGGAATAGTTATGATAACCATCCACCACCAAACGTGCTTTTATTCCGCCTTCGGTATGATAAACCCAGGTGCTGAATTGGTAGGTTTTTCCTGCTTCTACAGAGATCTGCTGACGCAAATCGGTGTTGCTTTGGGTTGCCGTGGTCACCGTAATAGCGGCGGCATGGCTCCCTTGCTTGGTCGGTGTTGAGACCATCGCAGTGTTAATACCTGAGTCTATGGTGCCCCAGCCAGTAGGCGTTTGGCCACTCCAGCTTTCAAAACCACCATTGTCGATATTAGCCACCACGGTGCTGCTAGCGCTAAGCGCTAAGGATGCAGCAACGAGTTTGGTTATATTCCCGTGTTTCATAGTTAACTCACTATCTATTTGATTATTTGTATTATTGTCATATTTTTTACTGACAGCTCGATTATGCATCAGAACTGTTGCAGCAATGTTAATATTTTTATTCAATTAGTGCTGATGTTCTTTTAAGTTATTTTCTTTGGACTTTTTGAAAATTAATAACCAAATGGAATATAAAAGCAGATTCTATTCTTTTTGATCTCACTCTTGGCCACGTATGCTTCAGGCTAATCAAAATCGGCTTTGCCATGAGCAGGCCAGTTAAGCAATGAGCAAGCAAACCTTTTGGTACGGGGATCCACAATGTTGTTAAGTCAACTTAATGCTGCAGCAAGTCCGCTGACACAAGAACAACTGCAGAAACTTCAAGGGCTGGCCACTGAGCTAAACCCAATTCAACAGGCTTGGGTAAGTGGCTATTTAGCAGCAAGTGCAAATGCCGCAGCATTATCAGGTGATGCTGGGCAAAGCGTAGCGGCATCCGAGGTGGCACCACTGACTATTTTATATGGATCGCAAACGGGCAACGCCAAAGGGGTGGCGGTACAGCTCAAAGAGCAAGCTGAAGCTCGTGGTTTAACCACCAAGCTGGTGAATATGGCCGATTACAAACCCGCGAACCTAAAAAAAGAGAAGTTCTTAGTGATTGCGGTATCTACTTACGGTGAAGGTGAGCCGCCAGAAGACGCAGAAACACTCCATGAATTCTTAGTGTCGAAAAAGGCCCCGAAATTAACTGGAGTAAAGCAGGCGGTGATTGGTCTAGGCGACTCCAGTTATGAGTTTTTCTGCCAAACAGCACAAGATTTTGAGGCCAGATTAACGGCATTGGGTGCTGAGGTGGTGGTGCCTCGCGCCGATCTTGATGTCGATTACGAAGAGCAAGCCGGTGCTTGGATCAATCAAGCCCTGGATGCTCTAGAGCCAGAACTAAAAGCGCAGCAACAAGCCGCTGGTAATAATGTGGTGGCTATGCCATTTGCTGGCGCACCGGCTGCGGTAAGCCAGTACACTAAGCAAAATCCGTTCGCTGCGGAGTTATCGGTAGTACAAAAAATTACCGGCCGTAATTCCAGTAAAGATGTCCGCCATATTGAGATTTCTTTAGAAGGGTCTGATATCACCTATCAACCAGGTGACTCATTGGGCGTGTATTTTCTTAATGACCCACAGCAAGTCGCTGCCGTCATCGAGCTACTCAAGCTGGATAAAAATGCCAGTGTGAAAGTAGGCGATGCTGAGGTGAGTTTAGAACAGGTACTGACTGAACATTTGGAATTAACGCAGTCGTACCCAGGGTTTGTTGAGAAGTATGCATTGGCAACCAATAACACCCAGCTCAGTGAGCTGGCCAATGATAAGCCGGCGCTAAGAGCCTACCTTGAAGAGCGGCAAATATACGATGTCATTAAACAAAACCCAGGTGACATTGATGCCCAAGGGCTGGTGGATTGTTGTCGTAAGCTGCAAGCAAGATTGTACTCTATTGCCTCAAGCCAGGCTGAAGTGGAAGAGGAAGTACACCTTACCGTGGCTGTGGTGGAGTTTGATGCTTTTGGTGAGCAACACTTGGGCGGTTGCTCTGGGTATCTTGGCAAGCGTGCCGAAGAAGGTTGCCAAGTGAAAGTGTTCAGCGAGCACAATGATAACTTCCGACTGCCAGCGGATAACAATACTCCTATTATTATGGTTGGCCCAGGTACTGGGATTGCGCCTTTTCGGGCCTTTTTGCAAGAGCGTGAGGCACGAGAGGCACAGGGTGAAAACTGGTTGTTCTTTGGTAACCCCCACTTTACAGAAGACTTCTTGTATCAAGTGGAAATCCAGAAATACGTTAAATCAGGCTTGCTAACGAACGTTGACTTAGCCTTCAGTCGCGATCAACAGCAGAAGATTTATGTCCAAGACCGACTGCGTGAAAAAGGCGCCGAAGTGTATGCGTGGCTTGAAAAAGGCGCCCACTTTTATGTTTGTGGCGATGCCAGCAGAATGGCCAAAGACGTTCACCAAGCACTGATAGATATCGTTAAGACGCATGGCGGTAAAGACGCCGAGCAAGCAGAGCAGTATCTTAAAATATTGCGCAGTGACAACCGTTATCAGAAAGACGTTTATTAAGGCGTCTGATTTTACCGTTACCCAATTTTTATGTAGGAAAAGTAATGAGCAACTCTGAAATCAAACCCAATAGTAGGCTCGACTCAAGCGCCAAGCTTTCTGATAATGAGCGACTAAAGGCGGAAAGTGGCCATTTACGTGGCACCATTACCACCGACTTAACGGATCCGCTGACCGGTGGTTTTACTGCTGATAACTTTCAGTTGATCCGCTTCCATGGCATGTATCAACAAGATGACCGTGATATTCGCCCTGAGCGCACCAAGCAAAAGCTTGAGCCGTTACACAACGTCATGCTGCGGGCACGTATGCCAGGTGGCATTATCAAGCCACAACAGTGGTTGGCGATTGATGAGTTTGCCGCTGAAAAGACCATGTACGGCAGTATTCGTCTCACTACGCGACAAACGTTTCAGTTTCATGGCGTGTTAAAGCCCAATATTAAAGGTATGCACCAACTGCTTAACAGTGTGGGCATTGATTCCATTGCCACCGCTGGCGACGTAAACCGTAACGTGCTGTGCACTACCAACCCGGTTGAGTCAGAGCTGCATCAAGAAGCGTATGAGTGGGCGGCAAAAATATCTGAGCACTTGCTGCCGAAAACCAAAGCCTATGCTGAGATTTGGCTAAATGGTGAGAAAACAGAAACCACGCAAGAGCCAATTTTAGGTGATACCTACCTGCCGCGTAAATTTAAAACCACAGTGACCATTCCGCCGAATAATGAGGTGGATGTCCACGCTAACGACCTTAACTTTGTCGCTATTGCTGAGCAAGGTAAGCTGGTGGGCTTTAATGTTCTAGTGGGTGGGGGCTTGGCCATGACCCATGGTGACGTGAATACTTATCCGCGTAAGGCCGATGATTTTGGCTTTATTCCCTTAGAGCATACTTTGGCGATTGCAGAGCACGTGGTATCGGTGCAGCGTGATTGGGGTAACCGCGTTAATCGTAAAAATGCTAAAACCAAATACACCCTAGATACCTTTGGTGCCGACGCCTTTAAAGCCGAAGTAGAAAAACGCGCTGGGGTGCAATTTCAAGCGAGCCGTCCGTACGAATTTACCCATCGCGGCGACCGTTTTGGTTGGGTGGAGGGCATTGATGGGAAGCATCACTTAACGGTGTTTATTGAAAATGGCCGTATTTTAGATTTTCCAGACAAAGCGCTGAAAACCGGCTGTCGTAAAATTGCCGAGATCCACAAAGGGGATTTCCGCATGACGGCAAACCAAAACCTCATTATTGCCGGTGTTGCGAGCGAAGATAAAGCCGAAATTGAGCGCATTGCTGTTGAGCATGGCTTAATTGATGCAGCGCACTCTGAACAACGTAAGAACTCCATGGCGTGTGTGTCATTACCGACTTGTCCACTGGCGATGGCAGAAGCGGAACGCTATCTCCCTGAGTTAGTAACTAAAGTCGAAGCACTACTGACTAAGCATGAGGTGGCGGAAGAAAATATCATTCTGCGTGTGGTGGGCTGCCCGAATGGCTGTGGTCGTGCCATGCTGGCGGAAGTCGGCTTTGTTGGTAAGGGGCCAGGAAAATACAACATGTATTTAGGGGGCAACCGTGCTGGTACGCGCATTCCTAAGTTGTATTTAGAGAACGTTGGTGAAGACGTATTCTTACCTGCCCTAGACGAGCTTATTGCGCAGTGGGTGCGTGAGCGCCATGCTGACGAGTGCTTTGGTGATTTCGTTATTCGCAAAGAGATTGTTGCCGAAGTGAAGGTCTCTAAAACCGACTTTCATGCATGATATCAACTAGGCAGCTTGGCTGCCTAATGGATTAGAAAATGAGTGATTTTAAGCAAATATTATCTCAAGACAGTGCCACACAACAGCGATTACTGGCAGAGGTGAACGCCATACTCAGTGAGCAAAGCGCTGAGCAACGAGTGGCATGGGCATTAGAGCACTTGCCAGAAAACCACTTTCTGTCATCGAGTTTTGGTATTCAGGCGGCGGTGATGTTGCACATGATGACGCAGCAGCGTGCGGATATTCCGGTAGTACTGACCGACACTGGTTACTTGTTCCCTGAGACTTATCAGTTTATTGAACAGCTCACTGAGCGATTATCACTTAATCTCAAGGTGTACCGTGCAGAGCAAAGCCCAGCGTGGCAAGAAGCGCTGTACGGTAAACTGTGGGAGCAAGGTGAAGCAGGTATCAAGCAATATAATACCTTAAACAAAGTCGAGCCGATGAATCGCGCATTGCAAGAGCTTGACGCAGGTACTTGGTTTAGTGGTTTGCGCCGCCAACAATCGTCCACTCGGGCCGACAAACCGATTGTCGAGCTGAGCCGTGGGACGGTTAAAGTGTACCCGATCATTGATTGGCACAACCGCGATGTCTACCAATATTTAAGTAAGTTTGATTTGCCTTACCACCCACTGTGGGAGCAAGGTTATGTGTCTATGGGTGATGTTCACACCACGCGCAAACTCGAGCCTGGAATGACGGAAGAAGAAACCCGCTTCTTTGGTCTCAATCGAGAATGTGGATTACATATCGACGGTGATGGCATCTAGGTTGGTTTATGCGGAATTTCGACCATACTTAAGGCTGAGTAAGTAAACTAGACAGGCTGAGGAGGAGTTATGCTTTATCGTGTATTGTTTTGCAGTATGGCTCTCCTTGGTTGTCATTGTTTCGCCCTAGCTGATACCCGCGAGCAACCTCAGCAGCAAGTCAATTTCGCAGTACAATACTATCCACCATTTACCATTGAAAATGACGCTAACAAAGGCATGCTCATAGAGCTGCTAGAGCACTTCGCTTCGCGCTCCCCCTACCAAGTGAATTATCATGGCTCTGCAGAGCGACGCTCTACTGCCGAGATAGAAAAGGGCACTGCCGACATCCGCATGGAATCAAAAAAGTGGTATCGGGGTAATAAGGAAATGTGTTGGTGTTCACCGCTTTATCACATCAAAGACGTGTATGTTTTTCACCACAGCGTCACCGAGATAGAACACGATAAACTTAACCAACAATTATTCTTAGCGCGGTTTGGCTACACCTACCCAGATCTTGAGCCGCAATTGTTAAGCGGTTCGCTGGAACGCAAAAACTACTACTCGGAACTCGATATTTTATCGGTGTTAAGTCATGGTCGCAGCGCTGCGGCGATGTTTTCGGTGATCGGTTTGCCAACCTTAACTTGGTATCAAAGCCAACAGCCTAAACTCACAGAAAGCATCAAAGTACATTCTGTCTCAGACACCGCACCGTTGCAGCTGCAGTTTGGCCATAGCGCCATTGCAAAGCAAGTATGTCGTGACTTTAACGCGTTTTTTGCCGAGTTTAAAAAGACTGCGCAATTTCAGCAAATATTGCTAAAGTATGGCCTCAGCATTAAAGGAGTAGGCCAATGAAAGCAGTAAGCTATTTTATGATTATGGTAATGTTGATTGCGGTGGCTGCCTTGTTTGTACTCAAACGGCCCGATGGTGGTACATGGTTGAGCGCTGCAGGCATAACCAGCACAGCTCAGCAGCAAGTAAGTGAGTTACAGCAATCTGGCAAAGCGGCATTACAACGCGCCAAAGCGTACGGTGATACACTTCTCACCTCAGAGTCACACCAACAAGATGCGAGCAAGTCGGTCAAAGTGTACCGTTGGCAAGATGAAAACGGCCAGTGGCACTATTCCGATAGCCCTAGCGAGCAGGCCAGTGTGTATGAGCTGGATAGCAGTAAAATAACCGTTATCGCCGCCGAAGACACCAGTATCTTAGCGCCGCCAGCTAAATCGGAGAAAAAGCCGGCCACTACTGCTTTAACAACCGCCTTAAATCCCCAAGCGGTGCAGCAAGTGATGCAGGATGCCAAGCATGTTCAGCAATTAATGGATGAACGTAAAAAGCGCTTAGATGAAGCTTTAGAAGAAAACCAATAGGCTTTCATTAGTGTCATTACAGGCGAGCGTCAATGTACTCTGCAATAGCCAGGCTCGCCGTAAGACCCGGTGACTCAATGGCCATCAGGTTCACCAGCCCCGCTATGCCATGCTGCGCAGCAAATTCGATAACAAAATCACTGCTTTGTTGAGCGCTGAGCTTGGGTCTAATGCCAGTGTAGTCTGGTACTAAGCGGCTGGGGTCTAGCCCTGGCCAATAACCTTGGATAGCCGCGGCAAATTGCGCTTTATTGCTGTCGTCAAAATGGTAGTCAATGCCATCAATATACTGGGTGTCTGGGCCAAATTTGAGTTGTCCAGCTAGGTCTAAGGTTGCATGTACGCCCAAGCCATGCTCGTTAGGCAGTGGATATACTAAGCTGGTAAATGGGTGTTTACCTTGGTAGCGATAGTAGCGGCCGCGACAATAAAATGCCTTGGCATTGCTGGAGCTGCCGCCCGCAATCCGCTTAAGCACATTGGGCGCTTCCAGCCCCGCGGCATTAATCAGGGTGTCACAGCGGATGTGGTAGTCTTCATCATGACAGCGCAGCTGCAAGCTGTGCTCAGCGGCTTGACGGGTGGTGGCAACCAACTCGGTGTGGCTTGCAAACACGCCGCCATTTCCTTCTATTTGTGATAACAATGACAGCATAAATTGGTGGCTATCAAGGATCCCGGTGGATGGCGAGTAAAGCCCTGCGGTCATGTTTAAATAGTCCAGCTGTTGCTGCTCTGTTAGGCTTAGGTAGCGAATATCCGTTACGCCATTTTGTTGTGCTTGGCGATAAACATTGTCCAGTTGCTCGGCCTCCGCTGGACTGCTAGCGATAATGTATTTGCCTATGGGTTGCGCTGCAATGTGGTGGCGCCGACAATGCTCGTATAACAGTGCTTTGCCGCGTATGCATAGCTGATGTTTAAGGCTTGCGGTAGGGTAATAGATGCCGGCATGGATCACTTCACTGTTGCGGCTGCTACTGTGCTCGCCAAAACGTGCTTCTTTGTCGATGACGATGACCTGTTGCCGAGCGCTGAGTTTAGCTGCAATAGCAAGCCCAACCACGCCACCACCGATGATAATGGTATCTACTTTGTCCACATCAGCCCTGTTTGACTATTTTCGATGACCCTAAAGATACCCTGAAACATTGAGTAATCATACCGCAAAGTGGCGAGCGTATTATTTTTTCGGCTTTTCTCGCTGCATCAGTAAGATGGTCAGGTATATCTTGGTCGGCAACGAACAAATGAGACCAACGGCGATGCAGCCAGCACCTAAAATAAAGCCATTGGGTCCCAGCTGCTTCAGCCATTCGGTGGTTAAAATGGTGTGGCCGGTAAAAATTAATACTAAACCGACGATGATAACCAAGTGTAAAGGCCATAACTTATGTGGTCGCTGCAGCATTGAGTTAACCTCAATATTATTTGGCATAACTCAATAATCGCGTATTTGTTAAGGCAATGGTTTGCTGTGGATCAAACGTTAACGCGAAACCACCGCGGCCGTCATTCTTGAAATACAGCAGAGCTCGTTAGCACTATTGGTGATCCGCACCTCCCATACCGAGGAGCGCTTGCCTAGGTGAACCGGTTTGGCAACAGCGGTTAACACTCCGCTGCGAGAGGCCTTCAAGTGATTGGCATTAATCTCTTGACCAACGCAATAATACTGGCGGGTATCAACCACAAAATTGGCGGCATAACTGGCCACTGTTTCAGCCAGTGCCACATTCGCCCCACCATGAACCATTCCTATTGGGTTATGGTGCTGTGGGATCGCAGGCATCGTTGCCACAAGGTAATCATCACCTATTTCACTTATTTCTATGCCCAGTGTTTGCATCAAAGAGCCTTTACCATTAAGCCCTTTATCCAACTGCTTACACATATCTAAGGTAATAGGCGCAAACCAAATCGACATTGTACTTCCTTTATTTTACTGATTATTGTGGTTGCTACTTTGCCTGTTTTTAATCTGGGATACCAGTAGGTAGGATGGTCGGTGGTTAGGGTGGCAGTGCTATGGCAATAAGGGGCGACAACGTCGCCCCCATCCTGCTACAGCATTTGTCGTAAGACATACTGTAATATACCGCCATGCTGGTAATACTCCCACTCTTTGGGGGTATCAATACGAATGTCCGCGGCAAACTCAATTTCTTCACCATCGGGCTTGGTGGCCGTTACCACTACCTCTGTTGCGGTATCGTAAATGCCCTCAATGGTAAACTCTTCTTCACCATTGAGACCTAGCTCCTCGTGGCCTTGCTCGGGTTTGAACTGCAATGGCAAGACGCCCATGCCAATGAGGTTGGAGCGGTGAATTCGTTCGTAGCTTTTCGCTAACACCGCTTTAATGCCCAGCAGCAATGAGCCTTTTGCTGCCCAGTCACGGGAAGAGCCTGTACCATACTCACTGCCAGCCAGCACCACTAACGGTGTATTGCGCTGTTTATAGTGCTCCGCGGCGTCAAAAATACTCATTAGTTCACCTTCTGGCAGCAATCGTGTAATACCACCCTCAGTACCAGGTGCTAACTGGTTACGCAAGCGCACATTGGCAAAAGTGCCGCGCATCATTACCTCATGGTTACCACGACGAGAGCCATAGGAGTTAAAGTCGGACTGCTTAACACCCTGTTCTTGCAGGTATTCACCCGCTGGTGCGGTGGCTTTAATATTACCTGCAGGCGAAATGTGATCGGTGGTCACAGAGTCACCTAGCTTGGCTAAGCAGCGAGCACCACGAATACTAGGAATGCCTGGCGGCTCTTTGGTCATATCATCGAAGAAAGGTGCTTTGCGAATGTAGGTGGAGTTATCCTGCCATTCATACTGTTCGCTTTCATTGACCGCGATTTGTTGCCAGTGCTTATCACCCTGATAGACATCAGCATAGTTTTTCTGGAACATTTCTTTGGTTACGGTTTTTGATACTAGCTCACTGACCTCACTGACCGATGGCCAAATGTCTTTTAGGTAAACGGCTTTGCCCTCTGCGGTTTCACATAAAGGTTCGTTATAAACATCGATGTCAGTGCGCCCCGCTAGTGCATAGGCAACAACCAAAGGTGGTGAAGCCAAGAAGTTCATTTTTACGTCTTGGTGGATCCGGCCTTCAAAGTTACGGTTGCCAGACAGTACTGAACTCACCACCAGTTGATGTTTCACAATGGCATCGTTGATTTCTTTCGGTAACGGCCCTGAGTTACCAATACACGTAGTACAACCGTAGCCCACTAGGTCAAAGCCAAGTTCGGCTAAGGGTGATAGCAGTCCAGACTTTTCTAAGTAGTCTGTTACCACCTTAGAACCCGGTGCTAATGAGGTTTTAACCCAAGGCTTAGGTTTTAGCCCAAGTTCTTTGGCTTTTTGTGCCACCAGACCTGCCGCTAAAATTACGCTGGGATTAGAGGTGTTGGTGCAACTGGTAATGGCGGCAATTACGCAGGCGCCGTCTACGAGTTCGAATTGTTGGCCTTTATAATTTACTTTACCAACTCCTAAGGTCGCGGGCTCTTGTTGATCCACTTTCGACGCGCCGCCTTCTGCGACCGTTCGACTTTCATCTTGATCGGCTTCAGCTTCGGTCTTTTTCTCACTGCGTTCATGTTGGAACTCGCCCATGTGTGCACTAATCACACTGCCGGCATCGTCCAATGGAATGCGGTCTTGGGGCCGTTTAGGGCCAGCTAGGCTGGGCACGACAGTACTTAAATCAAGGGTTAGAACGTCAGTGTACAACGGCTCATCACCGGGGTTACGCCATAGGCCTTGGTGTTTCGCATAGCCCTCAATTAAATCGATTTTTTCATCATCGCGATTGGTTAAACGCAGATACTCTAGGGTTTCTTCATCGATAGGGAAGATACCGCAAGTGGCACCGTATTCTGGTGCCATGTTGGCAATGGTGGCGCGATCGGCCAGTGGCAGTTCTGCAAGACCGTCACCGAAAAACTCAACAAACTTGCCTACCACACCATGTTTGCGCAGCATCTCGGTGACGGTTAAGACTAAATCGGTGGCGGTGGTGCCCTCAGGAAGCTGACCTTCAAGTTTAAAGCCGACGACCTGTGGGATCAGTAAAGAAATAGGCTGACCGAGCATGGCTGCTTCGGCTTCAATGCCACCCACGCCCCAGCCGAGGATCCCTAAACCATTGATCATGGTGGTATGAGAGTCTGTTCCCACTAGGGTATCTGGATAAGCGAACGGCATGCCATCGATGTCTTTTTCAAACACCACTCGAGCAAGGTATTCCAAGTTAACTTGGTGGACAATCCCAGTAGCAGGTGGCACCACTTTTAAATTATCAAAAGCACCTTGCCCCCAGCGTAAAAATTCATAACGTTCTTTATTGCGTTGGTATTCTAATTTGGCATTGAGATCAAATGCGCCATCATGACCATATTCATCCACTTGCACCGAGTGGTCGATAACCATTTCAGCAGGTGAAAGTGGGTTAATCTTGTTGGGATCACCGCCCAGCTTGGCCATGGCGTCACGCATGGCGGCTAAGTCAACAATTGCTGGCACACCGGTAAAGTCCTGCATCACCACTCGAGAAGGGGTAAATGCCACTTCTTTGCTGGGTTTTTCTTCCGGCTTCCAGTTGAGTAAGGCGTCAATGTCTTCTGCTTTGACGTTTTTGCCGTCTTCATGACGGAGTAAGTTTTCTAACAGAATTTTTAATGAGAAGGGGAGACGGGCTGCTCTGTCGCTCAGCGCCGGTAATGAATGGATATGAACTTGACGGTCACCTACCGTGAGCTGCGTCAAGGTGTTATACGTATTACTCATGATTAACCCTTTCCTTTGTTATAATGCAGGGACGGCTGCATGGACTGTACCAACTTAGTTGTTGATGTTTTTTTGTACTTAATTAGTCCTAGTGGCGAAAGGGCTATTTTTCAAGCTATCAGTGCACATTTGTAGGCCAGATGTGCACTTTTTTTTGTAATAAAGCGTTTTCTTGAGGAGGGTGTTAACCGAATGAGATGGGCTTACGGCCTGTATTTTTGTCAACCTGTGTGTAAGATTTACCTTGTTTATTACTTTTTTTCTTACTGCTTGCCTTTTTAGGCTGCGGAGTAGCAACCGCGCGCGGCTGGGGAGTGGCATCGGGGGACAGCGTTAAATGAAACTCGTCACCATCAAAATGAAGAATATCGCCAGAATAGATCTTTCTGCGCTTTTGCTGGCAAAGCTCGTGGTTCACCGCCACATATCCTTCGGTGATCAGCAACTTTGCATGGCCACCGGTCTCAGCTAAGTCGAGCACTTTGAGTAAATTACAAAGCTCAATGGGCTCTTCTTCTAACTCAATTTCAATAAAACCATCTTCCACTGTGTGCTCCAAACTTTTCTGTGTAACCGAAACTAAGGACTAGTATATAAAATTCCAGTACCAAGTGACGAACAATTTTTTGCAACGATCCCATCACCTATAGATAAGCTTATAGCATTGCAGGGGGCTTATATCCCTTTATTGTTACTTTATATGATACGCTACATGGAAAAATGTGGCTTTAATCAGCATAAGTTAAGGAAAACAAATGAGAAACTTATTCGCTCTTTCCCTATTCCTATTAAGTGGTTGCAGTAGTGCACCAACACTGCATATTTTTGAGGCTGGGCTAAAACAAAAAAACAAAGAACAACTATTAGAGCAACTCGAGCAGCATGAAATTAATTACCGCTTCACTCGTCTCCCTGTGCCGAAAAAATATCAGGGAGCACGCTTAAATATCTCTCCAATGGCTACAACTGAGCCTTGGATCCTAAAAGTAGAAAACATAGTGCGAAGCATCGGCTTTAATTCGGTTGTGATCTCTGAGTTTAACACTGAAGGACATCGCTATACGAGCAACAATGCTGGCCTCTATTTAGTACAGAGTAGGGAGCTGCAGGAACTGCCAAACTTATTATTTGCTCATCAGTGTCAGGATGATTCCATTCAACTGCGTCTGTTTCCCGATGGCAAATGGCAGCAGATTGGGACGAGTTATCATGGTCATTGGCGCTATGAAAAAAACCACTTAACACTGAAGTGGTTACCAGAGAAAGCAAGTTACCCAATGCAACAAGTGTATCGGGTGCGCGACCATACGATTCAGACCTTGCAAGGACCAAAACCGGCTAAAACGTTTTCAAGAATGACAAAAGACTCGTGGCCTATTCCCTTGTTTAATTGTGATTTGCAAGTGATATTGGCTGATTAAGAGGAGCAATGCGAAGTTTTTGTGGCGCTTCATGGCGCTAAGAGTAAGCCGGTGAGCAGGAACCAAACCGGCTAAACTGAGTGAGTATTAATCGCTGAGTCGTGATACCACAAAGTAAGGATTAAGGTATTCTGCTTTTTGGTTATAAAGCAGGGGGCTACCATCTAATTGTGTTACTGTGGCACCGGCAATAGCGGCCACGGCATGACCGGCTCCCGTATCCCACTCGGATGTTGGGCCTAGCCGTGGATAGACATCGGCTTGACCTTCTGCGACCAAGCATAACTTCAGTGAACTGCCTTTTGGCACCATATCCACTTGCTCAAACTGCTCTAAGTAAGCAGCCAAGTCTGGCGATGGATGAGAGCGAGAGCCAACCACCTTAATGAGCCCATTATTGGGCTTGTGCGTCACTTTTAATTCAATTCTGGCTTCGCCCATTTGTTTAAATGCGCCAATACTTTGCGCTGCTAAGTAACTTTCATTCAGTGCAGGGGCATGTACCACGCCTAGGATCGGCTTGCCATTGTCAATCAGGGCGATGTTAACGGTGAACTCACCATTTTTTTTGATAAACTCTTTGGTGCCATCAATTGGATCGACCAGCCAATATTGTTGCCATTGTTGGCGCTCTTGCCAATCAATGCTGGCGTTTTCTTCACTTAAAATCGGTAACTGTGGAGTCAGTTCAGATAAACCCGCAACGATGATTTTATGGGCTGCCAGATCGGCATTGGTCACCGGGCTTTCATCTTCTTTATACTCAACGGTAAAGTCTTTGGCATAAATTTCCATGATAGCATCGCCGGCGCGAATGCTGAGGTTGAGTACTTCTTCTAGCAGATCCGTATGGTTCATGTGACTTACCCTATGATTTTGCGTGACTGTAAATAGTTTATGAGTTGTTGCACAGACGTGTCTAACGAATGTTCAGCTGTATTTAAACATATTTCAGGGCGAATAGGGGGTTCATAGTCAGAATCAATGCCGGTAAAATGTTTAATTTCACCGGCCCGCGCTTTTTTATACAGACCTTTAGGATCACGTTGCTCACACACATCAAGTGGTGTATCGAGAAAAACTTCAATAAACTCAGCGTCGTCGACCAGAGCCCGGACCATGTCGCGCTCGGCTTGAAACGGCGAGATAAATGCCGTCAGCACCATCAGTCCAGCATCCACCATCAGCTTACTGAGTTCACCTACGCGGCGGATGTTTTCCACGCGGTCGGCATCGCTAAATCCTAAGTCTTTACATAAACCATGGCGAACGTTGTCGCCATCTAACAAGTAGGTATGCACACCTTGCTCATGAAGTGCATGCTCTAAGGCATTGGCAACCGTGCTTTTGCCTGAGCCTGAGTATCCGGTGAACCATAAAATACAAGGCTTATGACCCTTGAGCTCGGTGCGTTGCGCTTTATTTACGGCATAGTTATGCCAAACAATATTTTTGTCCATTATCTACTTCTCTAAAAAGGAAATACCCAAGGGATCACAATCAACACGGTGGCGGAGTATATCAGCGACAAGGGCACCCCCATGGTGACATAGTCACGAATACGATAGTTGCCGGCACTATACACCATAAGGTTGGTTTGATAGCCAAAGGGTGAGATAAAACTCGCCGATGCCCCAAACGCCACCGCCATAACAAACGGTAATGGGTCAACGTTAAACCCGGAGGCTAAGGCAAATGCCACCGGGAAAGAAAGTGCTGAGGCGGCATTATTGGTAATGAGCTCGGTAAACACCACGGTCATGACAAAGATGGCAATAAATGCGCCATAAGGGCCAAAGTCGCCCAATAGCCATAACAAACCCGAGGAAATTTCAGCGGCGAGGCCGGTGTCTATCATCAGCTTAGCCAGCCCGATGGCACTGCCGACAATAGCCACTAACTCGATGGGAAAACGTCGCTTCATTTCAGGGACTTTGATGGTGCCTAGTAACACTAGCGCCGCCAATAGCACCATTAGGCCTTTTACTAGCGGCACAATACTGAAGATGCTTAACCCCACTACCGTAGCAAAGCTAGCCAGCACGGTGTTCGATTTCGTGGTGGAGAGGTGGGTCTGTAGATCTAACCCTGAAATATAAACGAACTCCCGCTTTAAGTTGGGTAGGGCATAAAAGTCGCTGCTAGGGGCGAGGATCAACGAGTCTCCCGCTTGCAGTTGCACTTGCCCAATACCACCTTGGAGACGGTCATGGCCGCGGCGTACAGCGATAATAGCGGCATGGAACTGCTCACGGAAACGGATTTCCTTGATGGTTTTGCCTAAAAAGCGTGACGATTGACTGACCACCACTTCGACTAAGTGCTCGACATCTTTCTCGTGCTTATCGTGAACAATTTTAAGGCCATCAAAGCGCTGTAATAGTGGTACTGAGTTAATATCTCCGACAAATAACAAAAGATCGCCCGCTAGAATTTCTTGCTGAGGAGTAACGGCGCAAATGCGTCTATCACCGCGAATGATTTCAGCTAAGAAGATATCTTTGAGATCCCTCAAGCCATTCTCTTCTACGGTTCTACCCACCAATTTTGAGCTAGGTTCAACTCGGCCTTCTAAATAGAAAGGCACTACTTCATCGTCATTTTTACCATTATCTGGTAGGTACTTTAGCATCACCGTGATGGTGATAAGCCCGACAATTAATACCGCGGCACCCACTAAGGTAAAGTCAAAAAAGCCCAGTGGTGCCATGCCTGCCTCAACGGCAAAACCATTAACGATTAGGTTGGTGGAAGTGCCAATCAAGGTCAAAGTGCCGCCCAGTATCGCCGTATAAGAGAGCGGCAACAGTAGTTTCGAGGGGGCATGGGTTTTA
This sequence comes from Pseudoalteromonas 'SMAR', assembly GCF_048515945.1. Taxonomy (NCBI): domain Bacteria; kingdom Pseudomonadati; phylum Pseudomonadota; class Gammaproteobacteria; order Alteromonadales; family Pseudoalteromonadaceae; genus Pseudoalteromonas; species Pseudoalteromonas 'SMAR'. The sequence goes on along the minus strand of NZ_JBLWMW010000015.1, from coordinate 9,271 downwards.
CTTTCTTTGACTGTGGTAATGAGCGATGCCACGACGGCAGTATTATTGGTAAAAGAGGATAAAAACGCCGTTGATAATCCCAATTTTAATACCGCTTTGGCAAGACTGCCTTGCGCCATAGACTGCGCGAGTTTTCTCACTAAGGTGGTCTTTTCAATCGCGATGGAGACTAAAATCAACAAGACTAGGGTGATCAAAGAGGGGTTGGCATAATTCACTAACATCGACTCAAGATCAATCAGCCCAGTTAGATAGCTCGTTGCAATGGCGCCAGAGAAAAGCCACGCGGCGTTAATCCGTGTGGCAAAAAGGCTGATCACCAAAGCGAGCATAATGCCTGTTAAAATGACTTGTTCCAAAATCATGTCAATCCTCAACTAACAGGCATTCGTGCACGTTAGAGTTTCGTAATATCAAGCGCTTGCCAGTGTGGGAAGTGCTTACGTACCAAAGCATTAAACTCAACCTCAAAATCGCTAAATTGCGTTTTTGCTGCGTCTGATTGCGCTTCGACTTGCTCTACCATGCCAGCCCCTATGGTCAGGTTTGATAGGCGGTCGATAAGTATAAATGCCCCCGTTTGTGGGTTATTGATGTACTCGTCGATAACCAAGCTTTCGCTTAGCTCAACAGTCACAATCGCAATTTCATTAAGCGCTAGGCTATCGGCACTGCCATGTTCAAGGGTATTAACATCAATGGTGTGTTTTATCTCCTTGATGGTGGCGGTGGTCTTTTTGCTACCTAGCTTAAAGTTATAGCTTTTGCCAAGCTCTAATGGTTGCTCATGCATCCAAACTAGTTTTGCCGTCAGGTGGTTGCTCACTTTAGCGCTCGAGTCGGCAGCGACAATGACATCACCGCGGCTGACATCCACCTCATCATATAAAGTAATGGTGAAAGCTTGACCGGTTTCTGCCGTGGTGAGGTTACCATCGAATGTCACTAATTCTTTGATGGTGGACGTTTTCCCAGAAGGGAGCACTTTCACTGCCTGTCCTACGGTTAAACTACCAGAGCTCAGCGTGCCTTGGAAGCCACGAAAATCAAGATTAGGTCGCACCACATATTGCACTGGGAAGCGCGCTTCAAAGCCATGGTTAGGCTCCGCTGCAGGAGAGTCTTCCAGTAACTCTAATAAGGGTTTATCCTGATAATAAGGAGTGTGCTCTGAAGCATTAACGACATTATCGCCTTTTAGCGCTGAGATGGGCACAAAGCGAATATCTGTTACGTTTAGCTGCTCGGCAAACTTTAGGTAGTCGGCTTTGATTTTCTCAAATACCTGCTCATCAAAGTCGACGATGTCCATTTTATTCACGGCAACAACAAACTGTTTAATCCCCAGTGAATCACAAATAAAACTGTGACGCTTAGTTTGCACTTGCACACCATAACGGGCATCGACCAAAATAATCGCGACATCGCTGGTCGAGGCACCGGTTACCATGTTGCGTGTGTACTGCTCGTGCCCTGGGGTATCAGCAATAATGAACTTACGTTTCGCGGTTGAAAAATAACGATAAGCCACATCAATGGTGATGCCTTGTTCACGCTCAGCTTGGAGGCCATCTACTAATAAGGCAAGATCCAGCTCTTCACCGGCATTACCGACCTTTTCGTTATCTTTGTGCAGCGCTGCTAGCTGATCTTCGTAGATCATGTGGCTGTCGTGGAGCAGGCGACCAATCAGAGTTGATTTACCATCATCAACACTACCACAGGTCATCATCCGCAATAGGCTTTTATCTTGTTGGCGAGCTAAATAGTTCTCTATGCCTAATTCTCTTACTTCATTTGCCGTTGACATTAGAAATACCCCTCACGTTTTTTCTTCTCCATGGACCCTGCTGAATCATGGTCGATAACTCGGCCTTCACGCTCTGATGACGTGGACAATAACATTTCTTCGATAATTCCAGTGAGACTATCCGCTTCTGACTCGACGGCGCCGGTAAGCGGGTAGCAGCCTAGCGTTCTAAAGCGCACCGACTTCATTTCTGGCACTTCACCTTCATGCAGAGGCATGCGGTCGTCATCTACCATGATCAGAGTACCGTTTCGCTCTACCACAGGGCGTGGTTTCGACAAATACAGGGGCACAATTTCGATGTTCTCTTGGTAAATGTATTGCCAAATATCTAATTCGGTCCAGTTAGAGAGTGGGAACACACGAATGCTTTCACCGGCATTAATTTGACCATTGTAATTATTCCACAGCTCTGGACGCTGGTTTTTCGGATCCCAGCGATGGTGTTTGTCGCGGAACGAATAGACCCGCTCTTTTGCTCGCGACTTTTCCTCGTCACGACGAGCACCGCCAAATGCGGCGTCAAATCCGTACTTGTCTAACGCCTGTTTAAGGCTTTGAGTTTTCATGATGTCAGTGTGAGTGGCTGAGCCATGAGTAAAGGGGCCAACACCCATCGCCAACCCCTCAGGGTTTTTATGTACGATAAGCTCAAAGTTGTACTCTTTTGCTAAACGGTCGCGAAACTCTATCATTTCACGAAACTTCCAGTCGGTATCGACATGCAGCAAAGGAAATGGGATTTTGGCAGGGTAAAATGCTTTACGCGCCAAATGCAGTAAAACCGATGAGTCTTTACCAATCGAGTACAACATCACCGGGTTTTCGAATTCTGCGGCAACCTCGCGAATGATCTTGATACTCTCCGCTTCTAATTGCTGGAGGTGAGTTAAAGCCATGTTTATGTCCTACTAATAAAATTAACTATCTTGTCCAAAGCTATGCGACTTGCGTCAGTGGCTGTGCAAAGCTACTCACTTGCTGTTCCTTATTAAACCAAGCCAGTTCTGCGTGCAATGACGCCACTTCACCAATAATAAGTAGCGCTGGAGACTGTACCTGATGCTCAGTGATGGTCTCTGCCAACTGCTCAAGCTGGGTGGTGATCACGCGTTGTGATTTTCGTGTGCCATTTTCCACAATTGCCACCGGAGTCGTTGCGGCGCGGCCATGGGTGATCAGCTGCTGCTGAATATGTGGCGACTTTATCACGCCCATGTAAATCGCTAGAGTTTGGTTGGGTTTTGCTAAGCTGGCCCAATCCAACTCTTGGCCTTCTTTTTTGCAATGCCCGGTAACAAATTGAATTGCTTGAGCATGATCGCGGTGCGTTAGTGGAATACCGGCGTAAGCACTGCATCCAGCAGCTGCTGTGATCCCCGGTACAATTTGATATTTTACGCCATGAGCGGCCAATACTTGCACTTCTTCACCACCGCGGCCATAAATAAACGGGTCGCCGCCTTTAATGCGACAGACTTTTTTACCCTGCTTAGCAAACTCAACCAACATCTGATTGGTTTGTTCTTGCTTGACACTGTGGTGGCCTGCTTTTTTACCCACACAAACTAAGTCGGCATCACGGCGCACCAATTCTAAAATTTCATCTGAAACTAAATAATCATACACTACAACATCGGCTTGCTGCATCAACTGCAGTGCCTTTAAGGTTAAGAGTTCAGGGTCGCCAGGTCCTGCACCAACAACGTACACTTCTCCTTCAGGTTCTGGCTGAGCTGAGAGCATCTCATTGAGCAAAGCTTGTGCTCGAGACCCGTTACCCGCCTGTACCTCACTGACTACACTTGAATCAAACACTGACTCCCAAAACTGACGGCGGTCAGAAAAATGGTTGAAACGGGCTTTCACTTTATCCCTAAAACTACCTACCAGTTGTGCCAGCGGGCCAATATGTTGTGGGATTAAGGTTTCCAGTTTTTCTCGTAACCTGCGTGCTAATACCGGAGCCGTGCCCGCGCTAGAGATAGCAATAGTGATGGGGTTACGGTCGACAATGGATGGAAAGATGAAACCACATTTGGGCTGGTCATCGACAACATTTACAAATAAGTTACGAGCTTCGGCCTGTGCAGCTACCTGTTCGTTCACCGCGTCGTTGTCGGTAGCGGCAATAACCAGCATGACGTTATCAAGATCTGAGTCGATAAACTTTTGCTGACGGAGGGTAACCTCACCTTGTTCTGCCATCGATTGCAGTTCTTGGCAAAAATCGGGCGCTACTAAGGTGACATTGGCCTCGGCTTTTAAAAAGGCACGACACTTACGCAGTGCAACATCTCCACCACCGACAACCAACACGGGTTTATTTTTTAAGCGGGTAAAAATTGGCAAATACTGCACAGTGACCTCTCACGCATTACGCTCATATATTAATATCGGCAACACTGACCGAAACGTTATTACTGCAGCATATAGAGGAGCATGAGTTTAAAAAAATAATTAAAACCGAACTTTTATAACTAAAAGTTATATTAACGGCGGGCGTGTTGCTTTTTGAGGCTACACAGTAGCTTAGTGACTAGCAATGTCACCAAAGCTTGATATAGTCTTTGGTTATGAGGTATGCAAATCCGCTAAACTGAAGCGATGAGTGCAAAACAGCTGCAAGTAACGCTAAGTGCGGACAATTGTCCTATTGCTTGCTGCTGGGATGATTTTAACTGAGGGCTGTAGCCATGGTAAAAGGAACACAATGAATGACTTTAGTTGCAGACGCCAAGCTGGCATTAAGTTTGATGGATCTGACGTCGCTGAACGACAATGATGATGAACACAGCATCACCGCATTAATAGACAGCATTGACCCTGAGGTTGGACTGCCTGCGGCAATTTGCGTCTACCCACAGTTTGTGGGCCTAGTAAAAGCGCAGTTGCAACAAAAAGGCTGGTCAACTATTAAAGTGGCGACAGTGGCCAACTTCCCCTCTGGAGCCGAGCCTTTAGCACAAGTTTTAGCACACACCGAGCAAGCCATTGCAGCAGGTGCCGATGAAATTGATTTAGTGTTGCCTTATCAGCAGTTTATTGCCGGCGACCCAGATACGCCATGGCAGTATGTGCATTCGAGTAAGGCCTGCTGTAACGGTCGCGCTAAGCTTAAAGTAATTATCGAAAGCGGAGTGCTGGGAAAGAGCAAAACTATCGAAGAAGCGACCACTTTGGCTATTGTTGCCGGCGCAGACTTTGTTAAAACCAGCACCGGTAAAGTCGCCACCAACGCCACACCAGAGGCCGCAAGCGCGATGCTTAAGGCGATAAAAGCCAGTGGTAAACCGGTGGGCTTTAAGGCGTCCGGTGGAGTAAAGTCAGTGGCGCAGGCACAAACTTATTTACAGCTTGCTGCCGACATCATGGGACCACAGTGGCTAACCCCAGCAAATTTCCGTTTTGGTGCTTCGAGTTTGCTGCAAGATATTACCGCGGTTGTGAATGCAAAGGTATAGTGAAGCTGAGAAGTTAAAGCTTGAGCATGAAGCAGCGAAGTTGTTTCTGCGCTGTTATGAAAGTCAATTTGGCGTGCACATGCGCCACATTTGGCATAACGAACCCAACAAGCCAGATGTCAGTTGTTATCAAGGTAAGCAGCAGTTAGACATCGAAGTGGCACACTTCTATGCCAGCGAAAAAGAAGCAATGGCGGTCCTTGGTCGGCCATTGTCCCTGCCTATTCAGCGTGAGCTGGCGAAAATGACTCAGGCGGCCAGTGAGGATCGTTTGTGCATCGGTTTGCAGAGGCTGCTCAACCAAAAAGCAAAAAAACGCTATGATTCTGAACGCGTCTGGTTGCTGATCCGTAACGCCAGTCCTATCTACCATTTTAGCGACTTTGAGAACTTAAAAGCGACTTGGGAAATACCGGATTGTCACCCCTTTGAGCAAGTCTGGGTGCTGTGTGACTTCTATAAAGGCGGCTTACTGAGACTTTTCTAGTAACACCTAAGCAAGAAGTTGGGATTAATTGCCACTTTGCATATCTTTTACACTTGTTTTCGTTTGCTTCGTCAGTATAATGGGCATCCACTTTGCAGGGGCGTAGTTCCAATTGGTAGAACAGCGGTCTCCAAAACCGATGGTTGCGGGTTCGAGTCCTGCCGCCCCTGCCAATTCAACAACAAGTCCACATTTAAAATAACGTGACCAAAATCAGGTAAGTCGCTTATTTGTAAATTTGGATTGAATGGATTTACCCTGTTTTATGCAGGGTTGTTGTGTCTGTATTTAAGGTAAAATTGATTATGAGCACTAATGTTGAAAACTCGTCAAGCTCGATGGACACGGTAAAGTGGCTGGTTGCTATTGCACTTCTAACTGGTGCTGTAGTTGGTAATTACCTATATGCCGATTTATCTGTTTTAGTACGCGCTGTTGGCGTCGTGGTAGCAATTGCTGCCGGACTTGGCATTTTGGCAACAACGGAAAAAGGCCGCACCTTTATCGCCTTTGCCAAAGAAGCAAGAATTGAAGTACGTAAGGTCATTTGGCCAACACGTCAGGAAGCAACTCACACCACGTTTATCGTGATTATTGCTACCGTTATCATGGCATTAATCCTATGGGGATTAGATGGCATTTTATTCCGTGCCGTTGGCTTTTTAACTGGATTGGAGATCTGATCCCATGTCGGATGAGAACAAAGAAAATAAATTACGTTGGTACGTGATTCAAGCGTTTTCAGGCTTCGAAAAACGCGTTGCTCAAACAATTATTGAACACATCAAAATCGAAGGCTTGGAAGACTACTTTGGTGAGGTATTAGTACCAACCGAAGAAGTGGTAGAGATGCGCGCTGGTCAAAAGCGTAAATCTGAGCGCAAGTTCTTCCCAGGCTATGTTCTGGTGGAAATGGTGATGAACGATGCTTCATGGCACTTAGTAAACAGCACGCCACGTGTTATGGGGTTTGTTGGTGGTACATCCGATCGCCCAGCTCCGATTAGCAAAAAAGAGGCAGATCGCATTCTTAACCGTCTAGAAGAGAACGCGGAAGCACCGAAACCAGCCACTCTATTCGAGCCTGGCGAAGTGGTTCGCGTAACTGACGGTCCATTTGCTGACTTTAACGGTGTGGTGGAAGAAGTAGACTACGAAAAGAGCCGCTTAAAAGTGTCAGTACTTATTTTTGGTCGTTCTACACCGGTCGATTTAGAATTTGGCCAAGTTGAGCAAGATAAATAAATTTTAACTTGAAAAAGTTGTCAAAGGCCGCTGATTAATCTATAATCAGCGGCCTTTTTGTTGCTCGCTAAAACGTGCGGCAAAAAGACTGAATTATTAACTGGGAAGCCGTTTGAGTACGCGTCCTCGCGCGCACGAGGCAAAGACCCACAATTGAGGTATTATCATGGCTAAAAAAGTTGAAGCTCTAATCAAGCTACAAGTTGCTGCTGGTATGGCTAACCCTAGTCCACCAGTAGGTCCTGCACTAGGTCAACACGGTGTCAACATCATGGAATTCTGTAAAGCGTTTAACGCGCGTACAGAGTCTATCGAGAAAGGTGCACCGGTTCCTGTAATCATTTCTGTTTACAATGACCGTTCATTCACTTTCGACATGAAGACTCCACCTGCTTCTTACCTTCTTAAGAAGGCGGCAGGCATCAAGTCTGGTTCTGGTCGTCCTAACACTGAGAAAGTTGGTACAGTAACACGTGCTCAACTGGAAGAGATCGTTGAGACTAAACGTCCAGATCTAACTGCTGCTGATATGGACGCAGCTGTACGCACGATTGCAGGTTCTGCACGTGCAATGGGCTTGAACGTAGAGGGGTAATAGAGAATGGCTAAATTAACTAAGCGTATGCGTACTATCCGCGAAAAAGTGGATGTCACTAAAGAGTACGAAATCAACGAAGCTGTTGCTCTTCTTAAAGAACTTGCTACTGCTAAGTTCGTTGAAAGTGTTGACGTTGCTGTAAACCTAGGTATCGATGCTCGTAAATCAGACCAAAACGTACGTGGTGCAACTGTACTACCACACGGTACTGGTCGTGAAGTTCGCGTAGCGGTATTTACACAAGGTGCTAACGCTGATGCTGCTAAAGAAGCTGGTGCTGATTTAGTTGGTATGGAAGACCTTGCTGAGCAAGTTAAAAAAGGCGAGATGGACTTTGACGTTGTTGTTGCTTCTCCAGATGCAATGCGCGTTGTTGGTCAACTAGGTCAAATCCTAGGTCCACGTGGCCTTATGCCTAACCCTAAAACAGGCACTGTAACACCTAACGTTGCAGAAGCTGTTAAGAACGCTAAAGCGGGTCAGGTTCGTTACCGTAACGACAAAAACGGCATCATCCACACTACAATTGGTAAAGTAGACTTCGAAGCTAACCAACTTCAAGAAAACCTTGAAGCGCTAATCATCGCGCTTAAGAAGGCTAAGCCTTCTACTGCAAAAGGTACTTTCGTGAAGAAAGTAAGCATCTCTACTACCATGGGTGCTGGTGTTGCTCTAGACCAAGCTACTCTAAATACTCAAGTAGTATAATTTAGAGATTAGCGTTTACATGGCGCAAAAATTAGACTATAATTTTGCGCCATTTTGTAGAGAATTAACTTTCTCACAAAGAAAGAATTCGGGTTGAAGCGCATAATTTCGAAAGTGACTGGACTTTTTAGTCTACAATCAATCGATAAATTGCGTTTCCGTCCAAGACCGTAGGTGCAAAGGCTTGCTTTTGCTTAATTAATTGCCTACGTAGACGGTGTGATCCCAGCTAGATTTTCCTAATCTTCTGGTTCTCGCCGTAAAAAGCAGCTCCACCTTGGTGGAGTAAAGTAGAACTGGGAAGTTTTTCCCAACAAACCAGGAGTAACACCCATGGCTTTAAACCTTCAAGACAAAAAGGCAATTGTTGCTGAAGTCAACGAAGCTGCCACAGGTGCTCTATCTGCAGTAGTTGCAGATTCTCGTGGTGTAACAGTTGACGCTATCACAGCCCTTCGTAAAGAAGCTCGTGAGTCTGGTGTATGGATGAAAGTTGTTCGTAACACTCTAGCTCGTCGCGCTATCGAAGGTACTGATTATGAGTGTCTTAACGAATCGCTTAAAGGCCCAAGCCTTATTGCGTTCTCTTCTGAGCACCCAGGTGCTGCAGCGCGTATCTTTGCTGATTTCGCGAAAAAGAACGAAGCATTCGAACTTAAGACGGCTGCATACGAAGGCAATATCGTTGATGTAGATATGCTTGCTAAGCTACCTACTTACGACGAAGCTGTTGCACGCTTAATGAGCGCTATGAAAGAAGCGTCTGCTGGCAAATTGTGTAAAACAATTGAAGCAGTACGTGTACAGAAAGAAGAGCAAGCTGCTTAATTTTAAGCTGTTTAACCTTTCTTTCGGTGTAAATTTATTTGGACCTAGAGTCCGTTAATTATTAGGAAATTTGTAATGTCTGTAACTAAAGACCAAATCCTTGACGCAATTGCTGAAATGTCAGTAATGGA
>NZ_JBLWMW010000014.1:0-90834 GCF_048515945.1 Pseudoalteromonas 'SMAR' | reverse complement strand
TTCATCGATTTCGATGATAGAGATATCGAACGTACCACCACCTAAGTCGTATACAGCGATAACATTATCGCCTTTTTTCTTGTCCATGCCGTAAGCAAGTGCCGCAGCCGTTGGCTCGTTGATGATACGTTTAACATCAAGACCAGCAATACGACCCGCGTCTTTCGTTGCTTGACGCTGTGAATCGTTAAAGTATGCAGGAACTGTGATTACCGCTTCTGTTACTTCTTCGCCAAGGTAATCCTCAGCGGTTTTCTTCATTTTCTTCAATACTTCAGCTGAAACCTGTGGTGCTGCTTTTTTCTCACCACGTACTTCAACCCAAGCGTCACCGTTGTCTGCTTTTACGATGCTGAATGGCATGATACCGATATCACGCTGTACTTCTTCATCTTCAAAGCGACGACCGATTAGACGCTTAATCGCGAAAAGTGTGTTTTTAGGGTTTGTTACAGCCTGGCGTTTTGCTGGCTGACCTACTAATGTCTCACCGTCATCTGTGTATGCAATAACAGAAGGAGTTGTGCGATCGCCTTCAGCGTTTTCAATTACGCGTGGCTTATCGCCGTCTAGTACCGCTAGACAAGAGTTAGTAGTACCTAAATCGATTCCAATAATTCTACCCATGAATCTTCTCCGACTTCAAAATTCGTTGTTCAGTTAGTTGCTTTGATAGATAGGGGCAGTGATTTGTAATTCAAGCGTCACAAGGAAAAAAATTTAAAAAAAATTGCATTTTTTTGCGTTTGGCCAGTTTTTCAGCATAAAAGCACGGTGTTTTTGCTTATTTTTTGCCGTCTCAGTGCTTGATTACCTGGTTAGACCAGTTATTCTAACGGTCATTAATAAAGGAAATAAGAGAGCCTGACCATGACTTTTGATGACATTCTCAATAATAACCAATTACAGCAACCCGAGTGCCAATTAACTTTTCCTGCTAATTGGTGCCAAGGCCGCACTGCTTTTGGTGGTTTATCTGCAGCCATTGCGGTGCAAAGCATGAAGCACCAGCTTACCGAGCCGCGTCGTTTGCTCTCTGTGAGTGTTAACTTTGTCGGGCCGCTATTGCAAGACCAACCGTTTAGCGTAAACACCACGGTACTCAGAAGTGGTAAAAACGCCACTCAAATGCAAACGCAATTAATTCAGTCAGGGCAAGTCTGTGTCATTGCCCTGGGATGCTTTGGTAAAGACCGAGACTCAAGCATCATTGTCGATAATGATTTCAGCTCCAGTTTAGAGCCAGTCAACCCAAAGGCTATATTACCTTATCAAGAGGGAGTAATGCCGGCGTTTTTCCAACATGTCGCGCTCAACGCACAACAAGGTGCAATGCCATTTTCAGGCGCCCCTTCTTCGCACTTAGGCGGCTGGATGCGCTTTAAACAGCAAAGCTCAGCGGTCACAGAGCTGCACACTCTTGCACTTGCTGACGCTTGGCCACCGACTTTACTACAAATGTGTAAGGCGCCAAGTCCTGCAAGCAGCATGTCGTGGTATATTGAGTTTTTATCGGAGATTGAGCTTGCCAGCGATCAGTGGTTAGGTTTTGAAGCCATTACTCACCACAGCCAAAACGGTTATGGCATTGAAGACGCAAAAATAAGCTCCAGCTCAGGTCAACTGCTGGCATTAAGCAGGCAAACGGTGGCGGTATTCGACTAATATTGCAAAAGCCAGTGGGATAACGCACACTTAAACCATAGTAATCCACTGAGCTTGAATGTGATAACAGCCTGTCCCGAGTGCGACACTCTAGTCACCATAGACGATAGTAATGCTCATAAACGCGCCCTGTGTCCAACCTGTGAGCGCGTTTTACGTCATATTCCTGGTTATCAAAACCAGTGGGTACAGGCCTTTTCCATCGCCGCTTTACTGTTTTTATTTGCCAGCTTGTTCCCCACCTTTATTTCTTATAGTCAACACGGTTTAACTCAGGTGGTGAGTTTATGGCAAGCCACGGTATTACTCAGTGAACAGTACAGTTTCTTTCTCGCGGCTTTATTTGCGTTTGCTATTTTTGTTATGCCAGTGACCGTGTCCGTACTGTTATTGTTGGCCCATACCCCGATTTGGCAGCGAATAAACGCCCACAACGCCCGTTACCTTGCCCGTTTTATTGCCGCACTCACACCACTCAACCTCACCGATATTTTCTTAGTTGCAGTACTGGTAAGTGCCTTTAAGTTAATGTCTTTTGCTGAATTAGAAATGGGGTTAGGGTTTTGGGCTTATATCCTCTTTGTTTTTTGTTTTATCGAGGCCTTGTCGCTGTTCGACCATGAACACCTTTGGCGTGAGCACACTGCGCAGCTCACACAAGACCCTAACTGGGTGGTTGAGGGCAACCATAAGCGCTGTAAAGTATGCGGCTTTGTCGGCCATGGTCAGCGCTGTGAACGTTGCTTTGCTAAACTCAGGCATCGCACAGAGCAATCATTACAACGCAGTTTAGCTTGGATGTTTACCAGTGTGGTGCTGCTGTTGCCAGCCAATATGCTGCCCATCATGGACACCATCAGTTTAGGCATGCACACCCCAGCCACCATATTTTCTGGCGTAGTGGTGTTATGGCAAGACGGCTCCTATCCTGTGGCCTCACTGATTTTTTTAGCCAGCATTTGTATTCCAATAATCAAGGCAGTGCTATTAAGTTACCTCTTGCTGCGGGCAAAACGTCCGAAGAATCCATTAAAAGCGACTCGGGTGTATCGTTTATTGGAATACGTTGGTCGCTGGTCAATGATAGATGTGTTTGTGGTTATCTTGCTGGTTTCTCTGGTGCAGCTGGGCACTGTGTTGAATGTTGAGCCTGAAATTGGCATTGTATTTTTCACTATGATGGTACTATGCCAAATTGCAGCAGTGAATAGTTTTGATCCGCGCCTTTTATGGGATAAAAAGAAACAATGAGTGTTGATGCGAAAATAGAAGACAAACCCAAGTTTTCCGTGATTTGGATAGTGCCAATTATTGCCCTATTGATCACCGGCTGGATGCTTTACCAACATCAAATTAATAAAGGCCATGTCATTTTTGTGAAAATGAACGACGCCGACGGCATCATTGCCGGAAAAACCGAGGTAAGGGTGAAAAGCGTTAAGGTGGGCTTGGTTGAATCACTGCAATTAGAATTACAACAAAACGCCGTGGTGGCCAAAGTGCGAATTTTACAGCCTTATGGCGAGCTTTTAGCTGAAGACTCTGCGCTTTGGGTGGTTAAACCGAGAATTGATGAGTCAGGTATATCCGGCATGAACACCTTACTGTCGGGTGTGTATATCGAACTGTCTCCTGGTGAATCCTCATCCCGCTCGAGTATGTTTACTTTAATGGATGAACCGGCATTGATCAGCTCTGAAGTAGAAGGTAAACGTTATCAATTGGTGGCAACTGATGCCGAAGTACTGGATGTCGGCTCCAGCGTGTTTTTTAGAAATTACAAAATCGGCCAGGTGGAGTCTGCGCATTTTAACGCCGAGACCCTAAAGATGGATTATGGTATTTTTATTTACTCACCTTACGATCAGCTTATTACCAATAACGCGATTTTTTGGGTGAGTTCTGGCGTCGACTTTAAGCTCTCAACAGAAGGCGTTGAAGTGTCTACCGGCTCACTATCGAAGATGCTAAAAGGTGGGATTTCTGTCGACTACCCGCCTACTATGCCCAGTGGCAAAGTAGCGCAAGAGGAAAAGCGCTTTTCGTTACATAAAAACTATGCCATGGCGCTGGAGCGGCGCTTTGATGAGTTTGATTATTATCTTATTGAATTTGAGCAATCAATCAGAGGGTTAAAAGCGGGTGCCCCAATTGAGTATCGCGGCATGCGCGTCGGCACCATCGAGCAAGTGCCTGCCACCGGCATATCAGATGATAGACCTTTGTATTTCCAACAAGGCAACACTGCGGTGCCTATCTTAGTAAAAATAGAATATGGTCGGATCTACGAAGATGCCTCTGTTGCCGCTAAATACTGGTCAGATAATATAGAACAATGGATTAAAAGTGGTCTTAGGGCATCACTCAAAAGTGGTAATTTGTTAACAGGTGCGGTATACATAGAGTTAGACTTTTACCCAAATGCAGAACCTGTTAAAATCGCTCAAACCTCGGCATACCCCATATTGCCTAGTGTTCAGAGCGGCATCACAGTGCTCTCGGAACAAGTCACACATTTACTCAACAAGTTAAATGGGTTACCTCTCGAAACAACTGTTAAGGAGCTAGAGGGGACCTTAAAGCAACACAGGCTATTAGCAATGGAAATGAATCAGCTCGTAGAAGCACTTAACGACAATAATATTACGGAAAAAGTAGACAACAATTTAGTTAGCCTAGAGTCCACCCTGACCCAACTCACCTCGAGTTTAAAGCAATTTGAGCAAACCATGACTCAATACCAAAAAGGCTCAGGGGTGATGGATCAATTGAGCGATACCTTAGAAGAGTTAGAAAGCTTATCTAACCGCCTTAAGCCCATTTCAAAAGGACTCAATGAACAGCCGAATATGCTAATCTTTAATAAAGAAGATGAAGCCGATCCACTGCCTAGGAAGAATAAATGAGGCTGGTATTTTTTGCCCTTGTCACCACCTTAATCCTCACAGGATGTTTTACTCACCCAAAACAACCTGTGAGTTACTATCAGTTTGATTCAGTGGTGCAGCAACAAAAAACCGATAAGCTTGATGAACAAACGGTCTTATTGGTTGATAAGGTGCAGCTTAACGAGCTGTACGATCAGCAAGCACTGATCCAAGTACTAGCCAATAATCAAGTCAACATTGCCAACTTCCACTTTTGGGCACAACCTCCCAGTGAAATGTTAACTTGGCAATTGATCGACGCCCTCAATCAGCAACCACAGCAGGTGGCACTTAATAGCACTAAGTACTACCGTGACAATCAACCCCACTATCGCCTTGCAATTGAATTAAATGAGTTCGCCGGACACCACGCAAAAGGCGCAATAATGACAGGCAGCTGGTACCTATATTACTTCGACCAAGGTCGCTACCAATTGCACCAGCTAAATAATTTCAGCTTTACAACACCACTGCAGGCAGATGGTTTCAGCGCTCTAGTTAGCGCTCACCAGAACAACTTTGCACAGTTGCAGCAACAGCTTAAAAGAGCATTAAAGCTTCAGTACGAATAACTGCACCGGCTGCAAATGGGCATCAATAATTAGCTCCCCTACCTGATCAAACCCTAAGCGGTTCAATAAGTTAATACTGGACTTATTACTGCTTAAGGTGATAGCTGAAAGTTGGGTCAATTCATTTTGTGTTTTTAAAAACTCAATTAACAGAGCTGCGGACTGATACGCCAGACCACGGCCAGTATAATCATCTAAAAATGCGTAACCAATGTCCGGACAGGTTAAAAACGGCCGTTGATATAAACCACAAATACCAATGGCTTGATTAGTCCCTTGCTCAACCACCACAAAGGGCGCCACCGCGCCAATTTGATATGGGATCAAAAACGACTGCTCAATATGGATCTGAGCATCTTCTATGGTACGGATCCCTTTATCGCGAATATTGTTAATAAAGCTGGTTTGATTCAACAGCTGCAGAATAAAAGCGGCGTCTTCAAGGTTAGCGCGCCTAAGTGCAATCTGGGAATTTTCGATTAGCGTTGTATTGTGCTGCTGCATCCGTAAACCACTGTGCTAAAGAAGAAATAGAATACAATCATAGCCCTAGTGCGACCATGAACCAAATTAAACAGGCCGAACATGAATGACATGCTCGGCCTGTAACTTGTCACCCTAAGGCGCTCATTGCGTTAGTTTGCACCATTAATCCTGCAACGATACCGTCTCACTGAGCTGCTTAACGGACTCAAGCTTGGTTTGACCTTTAAGGTCAGCAAACGGTTGCGACTGAAACTTTTCACCGCGTAACTGCACATTAAGCCGTGCAGCGTCTGGGTTAAGTACGGTTTGCTGATAATAGTCTTTTATATCTTGCAAGGTCACGGCTCTGACAGCTGCAGTGAGCTTGGCTTTTGAATCAAAGGCCATGTTTTCTTTGAACCAGTCGGTTAGTAGCGGTTGTGATTCTTCCGCTAGATTTTTCGGCTCTTCAGTTAACGACACTAAGGCTGCGTTTTTTAACTGCTCAAAAGTCTTATTATCTAAGTTAGCCAAACTTTTTGCATACTCGAGTTTAAAATCATCGAAGCGCTGTTGCATGCTTTTTGCGTCTTTCACTGGGGTTTGAATGTAGAAGCCCATGGCCGAGTAATCTTCAATGTCAAAGCTCGCAGCACCTACCGCATAAGCCAGCTGCTCTTGTGTCCTCAAAGTGTCAAATGCCGCGGTTCTTAAATGACCTTGAAGTACTAGTGCTGCGGCCTTTGAAGCGTAGCCTTTGACTGGGTGAACGGCAAAATCAACCACAGCAACATCTGCAACGTCAATGTCTTGCTGCCATACTAAGGTTTGTTCTGCTTGGGGCTGCCAAAACTTAGCTCGAGCATACGCGGTGACTTTTTCACGCTTTGGCAACGCTTGTGTCAAGGTTTGATACACTTGCTTAAGCGCAGCTTGGTCATAATTGCCGTATGCAAAAACTCTAACTTGATTGTTGCTTAACAGGTGATCTTGCACCTGCTTAAACTCTTCAACCGTCAGAGACTGTGCCGCCGCAATCAACGCCTCATCATCAAAATTACCGGAGCTTATTAATTTGCGATAAACATTAAAGGCTTGCCTAACCGGGAACTCTTTACGCTGATTTTGAATACCACGGACATAACGATCGATGGCTTGTGCAAAGCTGCGCTCATCACTGTTCACAGCAATATTGTTAAGTGCTTGCTTTAGTAGCTCAGGTTGTTTATCGGTAAACCCAGAGACATTCATCACCAGACCATTAGCTGCCGTAACGCTCAGACCCATTCCTGCTACCCCAGCTTCAGTCATCAGCTTGGCCTTTTCGATGCGATACAAGTCTGACCAAATAGACAAAGCCACTTGAGTTTTAACATCGTTCAATGCCTGCGGGCTGTTTATGTAGAGCTTAAGGTTGCCTTTCGGCTGCTGATAAAAACGCTCACTGGCGGCATGCCAAATTTGCACGCCCGCTTGGTCCATTACTTTTTGCACACCTTTTTTGGCGTCTTCTGCAGAGGTTTTTATGGCAAACTGCTCTGGCAGCAAGGTATTGACACTCGGTAAGGCCAAAGCAAATTGCGACTGACTTTGCCATTTTTCAATGGTGTCTGTGTCTAAGTCAACCACTTTGTATTCACCATCATAAAAGTGCAGCTTAGCATCCACAGGCTCATCTTTGCTGACGTACCACACGCGCAGATGCTCAGGAGTCAACTGTGATAACACCGCATTGACCGCATCAGCATCGAAATCGGCATAATGGTAGCTGGCATTGATGGCATGATTTACGGGGTAATGTTGCATGGCATCAGCAAGGTTGCTGACATAACCAAATTCATCGCCTTTTTCTAAGAATCGAAACTGATTATTCAACGACGTTTTAATTTCGTCGAAGTAGCGCTTATCAATACCGTCCTGCTTAATCATATCTATGTAATTGAGCACGGTACCGGTGATCAACTCACGGTTTTCCATACCATCGTCGGTAAGTTGGATGTCTACCTGCAAGGTGCCATAGTTACCATAATGGTTCGGTGTGGCATAAGCTGTAAGAGACGAAATTAAGCCTTGCTCTTTGAGAACTTGAGCCGGGCTGCCGGCCATCTCATTGCTCAGTAGGTAGGTAACGAAGTAGTTTGGTTTAACCGCAAACTGCTCGGCATTATTGGCAATGGTAAAATCCAATTTTAGGGTTTTTACGTCTTCATTAGGCTTATAGTGAACCAGCTTTTGGCCAACCTTTTCAATGTCTAAGCGCTTTTCAACACTGGGCTTGGCAATGTTTTTATTTTCAATCGAGCTAAAATGACGTTTTGCTTTTTCAGCCATGCTCTTCAGCGGCTCATTGGAGATCATCGCCACTTTCATAATATTAGATGAGTAATATTTTTGGTAAAATGCCACCGTTTCAGCGTGTAGCTTACTATCGGGTTTATCGCCCAAGGTTTCTAAGTTACCAATCAAAAAGCGATTAGCTGGATGGTCACCCATCATATTTCGCGCTAATTTAAACTGACCAAAAAAGTCCATTTCGCGGCGCATCGACCACTCGGCATTGACGGCGTTTTTTTCTTTTTCGGTGTATTCAGGATACAGCTTTGGTGATTTAAAGAAGTCAGAAAAGCGGTCTAATGCTTCATCGTAGGCATCGTTATTGACCTTAAACATGTAATTGGTGATATCAAGCCAAGTGTAGGCATTGTGGGCGCCACCATTTTTGGTCATAAACTCGGAATAACCTTTGTTATCTGGGTATTTTTCCGTGCCGAGAAAAAGCATATGTTCTAAATAGTGTGCCATCCCCTGCTGTGACATTGGGTCATGCAGCAGCCCTACTCCCACGCTGAGTGCTGCAGCTGACTTTGAAACACTGGGGTCAGAGACCAAGATGACATCAATGCCATTTTCCAGCGTTAGGGTTTGATATTGTCTATCGTCATTGGGACTCACTACTAGCTCAGTGGCCAATAATTTCGATTCCACGACTGGTGCTTGAAGTTGGTCGGTTGTGCTACAACCCGACATAACAGCCAATGCCAAGGTACTAATTACAAATAGCTTTTTCATAAACATTCCATATTGTTATATTTTGAAATAAGTCTATCATCGTCATAACTACTTTTATTTGCAATAACAACCTAGGTTGTTTTGTAACACTTCGTAAACTAGGAATGGTATGACAACAGCAATCTATTTATTACTCGCAGCGCTTTTCTTACAAACCTTGCTCACCTTTACGGTGATGGTAATTATGGGACGGCGTCGCTTCGCTGCCGCTCGAAAAAAACAAATCCAAATGGCGCAATTTAATACTATGCAGCTGGATGATGCGCCAGAGCCGGTTATCTTAGCCTCGCGCAATTTTGTCAATCAATTTGAGATCCCAGTGTTATTTTTTGTGGTGTCACTGGCTGCTCTGACACTAAACCAAGTGAGCTTAGCCTTTAGCATCATTGCCTTATTGTTCGCATTTAGTCGTATCGCACATACCATTGTTCATATTGGCAAGAATCATTTACGCACTCGCTTTCGCCTATATTTAGTGGGCTGTGCTTTAGTTATGCTGCAGTGGCTAACACTTATCTTTACACTTATATAACTTGAGATTATATAATCATCGCTGCTTTTAACTAATCGGTCTTTAAAGTTGCCACCAGTTTGCTAGCATGCTGGGCGTTGAATAAAAGAACAACAGGGGCAACAAGATGAAACATAACAAGATGATCTGTGATTTTGGCCTGCACGCTGGGGAAGCATACACCGATTTACCAGCCAGCTTTTTGAACTGGATGGTAGAAACAGGTCACGAAAAGTGTGACATTGCCAAACTAGAACTAGAAAGAAGAACCATGGCGGTGGTAGAGCACGCAAAAAAACTCCATGATTTTGAGTGCTAGCTCTATAAAAAAACAATAAATGTTTTAAACTATGCGCATAATTTGCTTATTTGCAGTAACTATTATGCGCAATTTCCTTATTACTTCCTCGCTGCTAGTACTGAGTGCTTGCCAGCTCGTACCATCGGCTCCAGAGCCGGAAACAGATTATTTAACCATATTACACACCAATGATAATCATGGCCGCTTTTGGCGCAATGAAAAGGGTGAGTATGGTATGGCCGCTCGTAAAACACTTATTGACCAACTAAAAGCACAGGCCAAAGCCCAAGGCCATGCTGTGATCCTACTCTCTGGTGGCGACATCAATACCGGTATTCCAGAATCGGATTTACAGTTTGCTGAGCCGGATTTCAAAGGCATGCGCCGCTTAGGCTACGATGCCATGGCCATTGGTAATCACGAATTTGATAACCCCAGAGCGATTTTAGATAAACAGATTGCCTGGGCTCAATTTCCTGTTTTATCTGCGAATATCATCGACAAACAAAGCGCACAACCAGCGTATGAACCCTACACTATTATTGAGCGTCAAGGCTTGACCATTGCTGTACTGGGGTTAACCACCGTGGATACGGTGAAGATTGCTAACCCTAAGCATGTAAAAGGGCTCGAGTTTATTTCACCACTTAGCGCTACCAAGCAATGGATACCAAAAATTAAACAACAATACCGCCCAGACATCACCATCGCTGTGACACACATGGGCCATTATCATGACGCTCAACATGGTATTAACGCAGCGGGTGATGTCACCCTTGCACGCCAATTATCTCCTGGCACACTCGACCTAATTGTAGGCGGCCATTCGCAAGAGCCGGTGTGTGTTGATAAAAATGGCAACGCCGATAGCAATTTTGCTCCTGGTAAAGACTGCCATCCAGACCAACAAAATGGCGTATGGATAATGCAGGCCCATGAATGGGGTAAATATGTTGGCAAGGCCGTGTTTAAACTATCAGGTGACAGCAAAGAGCTTGTTAGTTATGAGTTATTGCCTGTTAACCTAAAAAACAAGCAAGGCCAAACCTATACCCAAGCCATTGCTGAAGACCCTGAGATGCTGGCTTTTTTACAGCCATACCAAGATAAAGGCCAAGCTCAAATTGCCGGAGCTGTGGGTTCCGTTGATAGCTTCCTCGATGGTCGCCGCAGCACGGTCAGGTTTCAGCAAAGTAATCTAGCTGACTTAATCATTAATGCCCAAATGGCCACCGTTAATGCCGACTTCGGCATTATAAGTGGAGGCGGTATTAGAGACAGTATTCAGGCTGGCGATGTCAGCTATAAGGATGTGCTTAAGGTGCACCCATTTAGAAACCGCATTACTTATGTTGATTTTAGTGGTAAAGAGTTACTAGATTACCTGAAAGTTGTTAGCGCATTTCCGCCCGACTCTGGCGCTTACATGCAATATCACCACTTAAGCTTTGAGGGCCTTGGTGATCAGATCAACGCAGTGAAAATCGCCGGTGAGCCACTGGACTTAAACAAAACCTATCGTATGAGCATCAACAGTTATAACGCCGCCGGAGGTGATGGTTACCCAAAACTGAATCATTTGCCGGGTTATACCGCCACCGACTTTACTGATGCCCAAGCGTTAAAAGACTACTTGCAACAACACAGTCCCATCAAAGCGGTGGATCTTTAACCGCGCAGCTGGGGTGGTTACTCGGCTGCCTCAGCTTGTTTATTTACCAATAATTTCGATGTCTGATTTTTTCACGTTATTTAAGCCATAACTATGTAACTTAGAACGTGACCCTTCACCATGGGCTTTTGGCGGGTAGTAACGGACTTTTTGCTCTGGAAACGGGGCCAACACCTCATCCAATGCGGCACGAATTTCGCTCAAGGTTTTTTCCAAACTGTTGGTAAAGTTGGGCCGCTTGCGAATGGTGTGACCCAGCTCAATCAAACGATAAAAGTACTTATTGGCAAGCTCGATAAGCTCTTCAGGCATGTCTTTATTTTGATTTAATACCACCTCAGGGTGGTGTTCACAAAACTCCACTAAAGCCAAGTAAAAGCACAGTGGTTTGTTGGCAAGTTGCACTTGGCGGCTTTTATCGTGATTACTGGTGACGACTTTATTAAAGAGGTCAACCACCAATTGAAACTCGGGTGCTGTTGCTGCACTTTTCTGTGCTCGTTTGGCAGCAACGTAGGACTTCCTATCAAACCAGCGATAAGCGAAGAACAGTAATAGCGCGAGCACAAGCGGAAATATAAAGGTACTAAAAGCCAACTGCCTATCGGCGGAAACCGTAATGTAGTAATCCTTGTAGGGACCGGAAAGCCTTAACTGCTTCCCTTCTGAACTGGTATTTTTTGTCGCACTGATGTTGTTAACCGTTAACCGCGAGCCTTGCTTTGTTAGCTCATTATTCAGCGCGGTAATGTATGTGTTTAACTGCGCCTCATTGCCGGCATAATTTAACAGCGGATCAGCAATGGCTAAGCGCCGCAAATCAATCGCTACTCGCAGCGAAATGGACTGTTCTGTTTTGGCTATAGCTTTATCAATATTGCTGCTTTGTGCTAAGTAAAACACGCTTAAAAAGCATGTAACAAGCAGCGTAAAAAACACGCCTTGTTGTACTTTATAGCTCACTGTTTGCTCCTTTAAAGCCATAAGGCAAGGTTTGGCACTGCCAATAGCGCTGAGCGTGTTCGAAATAGCTCGAGGTGCGTTGATGCGCTACGTCACTGAATACTTTTTGCAACGAGCAGGCTAAATCAACATTCTGATCTGACATTTTTAAATACCATTTACTACCCACAACATTACTGGCAATTGGCGTGATGTAGTTTTTTGAAAAGCGCTGCTCATCTAGGTCTGACCAATAAGTAGAAATGATGTCGACCTTGCCTTGGGCTAATTGATCGCGTAACACCCGATGTGAGCTAAAGTATTTTATATCTAGGGCATCGATGTCTAAATCGAGGGACTTAAACACACTTTTCGGCAGAATATGCCCAGAGCGACTGGTTGGATAGTCTACCAAGCCGATGCGCTTATCTAAAAAATAGGCCTTGGTTAACTTTGGCTTTTCCGTATTAGAAATAAAAAAGGCAGAATAACTTGGGTATCCCAATACTGGCATAAAGTTCTGTGTTGACTCCGCCATTAATGCCGACATGATGTTTTCTTTACTCAAGATGACATCCGCAATCCCTTTTGACAAAAACTCTATCTGCTCTGCCAATTGGCTGCCCCAAAACACCGTTACAGCGCCATATTGTCTTGCCACCACAGGGTCTTGACAAATGGGCGATAAAACTGACATCGCAATACTGCGCACCGGCACATGAACTTTTAAGGTATTAACATTGTCTACAGCAGCAGTCTCACAACGCTGTGAATACTCCAGCACAGGCTCTAATGTAATTGCTTTGTGGTGTGTTAGCTTATTTGCCAACAACCAACATAGCAGGCCACCTAAAATAAGCAGTATCGCCATGCTAAGCCATCGAGTGTAAATGTTATCCACTTTCAATTCTGTCTTATCCTATTTGCCACAACAACAATAATAACAAACAAGCTTACCTATTGTAACTAGTAAACTTACTTAAAAATCCTAAGCAACTGATTATTAAGCTTTATTAATAAGAAATTATGAATCTTATTGAGTCCTTTTATTTTCATCAAAAATGCGGACAATTGGCCTCACTTTTTAGCGGGCAGTTACGCCACTGACTTTAAAAAAGAGAACATCATGTTACGTAAAAGTTTCGCCCTAGCAGTTACTGCTGGTGTTATGTTGAGCACTCAGGTTCATGCCTGGGGACAAAATGGTCACCGAATTGTGGGTGAGTTAGCTGAGGCACATTTAACAGCTACCACCAAGCAAGCCATTAAACCGCTCCTAGAAGGTGATTCCTTAGCAGAGGTTTCTACTTGGGCCGATGAAATGCGTTCTAATCCCAGTGAGTTTTGGCGCAGAAAGTCTTCTAAGTGGCATTATATTAACATTAAAAACCCCGCTAAAATGCACGAGCATGTTCACCATGGCATTAGTAGCAAAGATCAGGTTAAAAACATTCTTGATGGCATGCATTACGCTATCAACACCTTACAATCAGCGCAAACCTCTATCGATGAAAAACGTTTTGCGTTTCGCTTTTTAGTTCACTTAGTGGGCGACAGCCATCAACCATTTCATGCTGGACGCAGTGAAGACCGCGGCGGCAACCGCATCAAGGTTTCATTTTTTGGCAATGACACCAACTTACACAGCACTTGGGATACCAAGTTAGTGGAAAATGAGAACCTGTCTTTCACTGAATTCACACGCTTTATTCAAACTTATAACAGCGAAGTGATCGCCGAGTACCTAGACAGCGCTCCGGCGGATTGGTTACTTGAATCAAATGCTATCGCTGAACGCATTTACGAAGCCAATGAAACAGACATCAGCTATGGCTACATCTACAAACATATGCCAACGGTTAAGTTTCGCTTGCAACAAGGCGGGATCCGCTTAGCAGGCCTTTTAAATCAATTGTTTGATGCTAATGCTAAACCTTTGGTTTCGGCATTAAAAAAGCAACAAAATAAATCAACTACGTCTTTAAAATAACCATTCATACACGGGAAACAACACAATGAAAAACGTTCGCTTGAGCCAAGTCGCAGGAGCACTCGCCCTAGCACTTGGAGTATCGGTAAGTGCTTTTGCTGCTGATACATCCTCTGCACTACGCGGTAAAATCACCAACCCAAATGGTGAAGCTGCGGCAAATGTAAAAGTAACGGTACTTCATGAGCCAACGGGTACAGTTAGCACATTCACAACCAATGAATCAGGTGCTTTCATTGCTAAAGGCTTGCGCGTTGGTGGTCCTTATCGAGTACTACTTGATTCTGACAAATACACCGATACTAGCGTCGAAAACATCTACTTAGAACTAGGTGAGACGCGTCGTATGACGTCACAGCTGGAACCGTTACAAATGGAAAAAATCCAAGTAACGGGTTACAAGATTGTACAACAAGCTGGCGGCTCAAGTAGTGTATTTGGCGAAGATGCCATTGCTAATACGCCAAGCTTTAATAACGACATTAAAGACATTGCCCGTCTTAACCCATTAGCCAGCATTAACGGTAATGGCGAACTAACCATTGCCGGTGGTAACCCAAGAACCAACAGCCTAACCGTTGATGGTATCGGCCAAAACGATGACTTTGGCCTTAACTTTGGTGGTTACCCAACAGAGCAACCACCTGTTGCACTTGATGCCATCGAACAGATTTCAGTAGACGCATCGCCTTTCTCAGCAACCAAAGGTAACTTTGGCGGCGGTACGATTAACGCCGTAACTAAATCAGGCTCAAACGAGTTTACTTTCACAGGTTTCTACGAGTTTTCTAACCCAGATTTAGCCGGTGATACTGAGTCTATCTCTCAAGTTTACGCCGATGGCGATCCAGCTTTGGACGAAGACGGCCACCGTACTTTTGAAATCACTAAAGCAGACCCAATTCAGTCTGAAAAGCGTTTTGGTATCAGCACCGGTGGTGCCATCATTGAAGACGAATTATTCTTCTTTGTAAACTACAACAGCTGGGCTAAAGAGCTGGACATGGATTATGGTTTTGAAGGTTCAGGTGCGGTACATGAGTACAACACCACAGAAGCGAACTATAACCAGTTCTTGTCTATTTTAAACAGTGAGTATGGCTTCACTGATAGCCTAGGTGGCGATCCAGAAGACACCAACGACAGCTTACTAGTTAAACTAAGCTGGAACATCAATGAAGCGCACCGTGCTGATTTCACTTATCAGTGGCAAGACGACCAAGACGAGCGTAACTTCGGCACTGGTGGTGACACCGTTTCACTGGCTTCAAGCCGCTATATCTACGAAACGTCATTCAATAACTTTGCAGCCAAGTTCTACTCTGATTGGAGTGATGACCTATCAACAGAAATCGGTATCGCTTACAAAGACGTATCAAGCGATAGCAAAACCTTCTCTGATATTGGTTCAGTAAAAGTTGAAGAGTATTACCGCGGCCCAGCTTATCAGTTTGGTACTGACGAGTTCCGTCACAAAAACAGATCAGAAACAGAAAACCTAACGCTTACTTTCGATGGTACTTACTTCTACGGTGACCACGAAATTAACTTTGGTGCGCAGTTCGAAAGCTTGAGACTGTACAACCTGTTTGCAGCTAACTCATTGGGTTCTTGGGAATTCGATAGCCTAGAAGATTTCGAGAACCGCGAAGTGGGCAACTTCCGTGGAAACTACGACTTCTCATACAGTAATGCCTACACTAACAACCCAGATGACACTGCCTACGACGCGAGAAGAAATCAGTTAGCACTGTACATTGAAGATACGTTCTACCCAATGGACGACTTAGAGCTAACTGCCGGTGTACGTTATGAGCGTTTGTCTTCTGACGATAAGCCAACCCTTAACGAAAACTTCCTAAACACCTATGGCTTTTCTAACCAAGAAAACCTAGATGGCCTAGACATCATCTTGCCACGTGTGGGCTTTAAGTATTACGCCACTGAGGCATTAACGGTTAAAGGTGGTGTTGGTCGCTTCCAAGGTGGTATTCCAAATGTTTGGTATAACAACCCGTACCAAAACGATGGTATCACTTATGTAGCGGCTAGCAGCGATGCCATTGCAGCATACTACTCTGAAAACCAAGCAGACATTACTGCGGTACCAGATGAGATTAAAAACTCACTAACGCAAGGCGCAGGTAGCACAAACTACACAGACCCTAACTTTGAATTGCCTTCAAGCATTCGTGCCCAAGTTGGCTTTGAGTATGACTTTGACTCAGCGTTACTAGGCGATGGCTTTAAGTGGACGGCAGAGCTTGCCTACCACAAAAAAGAAAACGAAGCAGTATGGCACAACACGGCTCTTACGCCAGTAGGTGAGTCTGCAGATGGTCGTATCATCTATGACAGCATCTACGAAGGTGAGTTACGCGATAACTTCGACATCATGATGACTAACAGCGACGAAGATGGCCGCTCTGTTATCTTCTCTACAGCTTTAGCGAAAGAGTTTGATAATGGTCTTTATGCATCAGTAAGTTACGCTCACCAAGACGTAACCGAAGTTGCACCTGGTTCTTCTTCACGTGCGCAGAGTAACTACAAGCACGCCATTGTACAAAGCCGTAACGTGGATATGGTTGGCCGTGGTTACTACGAAGTTGAGCACAGCTTAAAAATTAACTTACGTTATGAAACGCAGTTCTTTGATGGCTACAACACTCAGTTCAATGTCTTCTTCGAACGTCGTTCTGGTCGTCCATTCAGCTACTCAATGGGCTTCTACAATGATGGCGACTTCGGTGATACCAGAGATTTCTGGAGCAACTCAGCATACCTAGCATACATCCCAAGTGGTGCGGATGATGCGAACGTAAACTGGGAAGAATCTAGCTTGCAATGGAATGAGCTTGAAGCATTACTTAATCGTGCAGGCATCTCTGAGCGCGGCACCATTTTAGACCGTAACACAGGAACACAGCCTTGGGTTACCACCATGGACTTCAGCTTTAAGCAAGAAATCCCTGGTTTTGTTGACGGCCACAAAGGTCAGTTCTACTTCATGGTAGAAAACTTTGCCAACCTTCTGAACAGCGACTGGGGTGTTGAGAAACGCATGGGCTTCTCTGACCAAGCAGTATATGACTTCGGTGGATTGGATGATCAAGGCCGTTTAATCTTAGAAAACCGCCACAATGGCGCAGACGTTCGTAACTACAACCAGATCGTTGCAGGTTCATCGGGCTGGCAAGCTAAGCTTGGTATTCGTTATACATTCTAATATCTAACACGTAATTAGATAATCTCCCAAAGGCCAACTTATGTTGGCCTTTTTTCATTTACATCAACCCTAATCAACTACGCTTTGCTTCACTTATTCCCACAATACCTACTTAGTTAACAACTTCACTCTTAAAAGATATAACATAATGATTTAGGCTAATTTGTTACCATATCACTACAGTAATATTTGTAATATTTATGAAACATAATTATCATACGCAACGGCCTCAAGTGGTTAAAGTTCAACCAACAGAAATGTTATTTGTCGAAAATTACGTAATTTTTGATAAAAAATTAACGTTTAGCAATGAAACTGACATACGCCACAGTTAAAGTATGGCCGTTCGAAATACTGGTACTAGATGATGTAGCTTAAGCCAATCATTTTCTATACCAAAAATAGTTTTGTATTAAAAACAAAGCCTCACGGGAATCAACATAATGAAAAATCAACTTCGTAAAAATGCGCTTACCCTAGCCGTTACAGCTAGTTTAGGGATAAGTGGATTGGCTAACGCTGCCGATACATCTTCCTCTGTTAAAGGCCAAATTGTAGGTCCTCAGGGTAACCCCGCCGTAGATACAAAAATAATTATTGTCCATGAGCCTACCGGTACTCGCCGCGTGGTCTCCACCAATGACTCTGGCAGCTACAATGCATCAGGCCTTCGTGTTGGCGGACCTTATACTATCACTATTGATTCAGATAAATTTCGCGATGCTGAACTTCGTAATGTCTATTTATCACTTGGTGAAGCGCGAAAGCTTGATCAACAACTTAGTGAACTACAGATGGAGTCTATCGTAGTAACAGGTACTCCAATACTCTTTAACTCATCAGCGAATGATACCTATTATGGTTCTGAAGCCATCAAGAATACACCAAGCATTAGCCGCGATATCAAAGATGTTGTAAGAAACAACCCTTTAGTGGTAATTCAGCCAGGCAATGACAGTGCAATGACCATCGCAGGTTCAAACCCTAGAACCAACTCCATTACTGTTGATGGTATCCCTCTAAACGATGATTTTGGCCTTAACTCTGGTGGCTACCCTACACAACGTAACCCCTTCCCTCTTGACGCTCTCGATCAAGTAACCGTTCAAGTAGCACCTACTAACGCGAAGTCTAGCGGATTTACTGGTGGTAACGTTGATGCTGTTTTTAAGTCTGGTAGCAATGAAGTTGAAGGCAGTGTCTTTTTCGAAAAAATGACTGACAGCTGGGCTGGAACACCAACACTTGACGGTGAAGAAGTTCCATTAGAGTTTGACGAAGAAAATTATGGCTTTTCTGTTGGCGCACCTATTTTACAAAACAAGCTTTTCTTTTTTGGCGCCTATGAGAAATATGAATCTCCTCAGAGTATTGAATGGGGCCCTGCCGGTTCAGGTATTGGTGCAAACGAAACAAACATAACAGACTCTGATGTAGCCGCTGTTCGTCGCATAGCCTCTGAAGTGTATGGTGTTGATAATATCGGTAGCTCTGATAAACAGCCACAACTTGAAGATGAAAAATACATTATCAAGTTAGACTGGAATATTAACGATGAACATCGTGCGAACTTTGTCTACATGTTCAATGAAGGTAACCGTACCAACAATATGACCAATGATGAAGATGATCTTCACCTAAGTACATATTGGTATAACAAGTCAGAAAAGCTAAATAACTTTAGCACTACTTTGTATTCTGACTGGACCTATGACTTTTCAACTCAGGTTAGCTTCACAAGCAAATCAGTTGAAACAGGTCAAGTTTCTTTGGATAGCCAGCTAGGTTTGGGTGATATCAGTGTTAACAACATCGATGTTGATGGTGACGGTACTACAGGTGACATTAGTTTTGGTTCAGATGCCAGCCGCCACTCAAACTCATTAGAAAATGATCTCACCACATTAAAGTTTGATGCGACTTATCTTCTAGACGAACACACTATTGAGTTTGGTTTAAAGTACGATATTCTTGATGTTAAAAACCTTTATCTAGACAGCTCAAAAGGCGTGATTACCTTTAATAGTCTAGAGGACTTTGAAAACCGTTTAGTTTCTAGATATAACTACAGTAATGGTATTGGTAACAACCCAGATGCGGTAGCCGCCGAGTTTAAACGCCAAGACTTAGCACTTTATGTGAATGATACTTGGGACTTTAGTGATGAGTTATCATTCACCTTTGGTCTTCGTTATGAACGTTTAGGTTCAGATGATAAGCCAGCCTTTAACCAAACAGTACTAGACAGAACTGGTTTTGATAATACTTACAACCTTGATGGTGCAGATATTTGGCTCCCTAGAGCTGGTTTCACTTATTATATGAATGACGACGTTACTATTCGAGGTAGCTTCGGCCGTTATGCAGGTGGTAATCCAAACGTTTGGATTTCAAACTCTTACTCAAATGACGGTTTTAGTCGACAAAACTACTCTAATCAAGACTTCCAAGCACCAACAGGCATACTTAACAGCATTCCTCAAGATGCTCTTGATGGTATCAATGAAGCTAACCAAGGCTCAGTGTCTAACTTAATTGACCCTAATTTTGATATCCCGTCGCAGTGGACCTACATGTTAAATGCAGATGTTACTCTTGATATTCCATATATTGGTGATAACTTTGCTTGGACTACAACTGCAATATACACAGATAAGGAAGACACAGCTGAGTGGGTTAATGCTGCATTGCAAGAAGATGACATAGTCGGTTACTCTGCAGATGGTGCATTGCCTTTCTACGATACGCGTGAACTTGAAATCATGCTTACCAATGCTGACAAAAATGGCCGTTCAATCATTTTAAGTACAGGTTTGTCAAAAGAGTGGGAGAATGGCTTTAGTTTTGATGCATCATACACACACCAAGACATTACCGAAGGAAACCCTGGTGGCTCATCAACAGCACGCAGTAACTACCGTTACGGTCACTTCCTTGATCATCAAAAAACTCAAATCGGTACCTCTACTTATGAGACTGAGCACCGCTTTGTACTTAACCTAGGTTACTCAACAGAGTTTATTGAAAATTACAAAACTAATTTCAATTTATTCTTTGAGCGCCGCTCAGGCTCTGCATTCAGTCACTTAACTAGATGGCAAAACCTAACAGGCGGCCGCTTCTTTAACCAAGACTTAATTCAACCGTCTGGTTTTGGTACTACCTTCGGTGGCAACTACCTTGCTTATGTTCCAACCGCTAACGATCCCAATGTATTACGTTATGAAGGTGTAACCGAAGAAGAGGTGTTAAACCACTTTAAAGACATAGGCTTGTCAAACTACGCAGGTGGCTTTGTCGACCGCAGTGTAGGTAAGTCACCTTGGATTACTTCAATGGATTTATACGTATCACAAGAACTGCCTGGCTTTAGCGCAGATCATAAAGGTGAAGTATATTTTGTAGTTAACAACCTATTGAATCTAATCGATTCATCAGCAGGAAAGGTATTTACTCAGGATTTTGGTACTCGCAATGTAATTGAAATGGATATCGACCCACAAACTGGAAAATACATTGTAGGCGCACCTAGAACAGGTGACTTCAAGTTTGAAGCTGAAGAGTCGACATACCGCGTGAAGATTGGTGTTCGTTACAACTTCTAAGAACTGATCTAATATCACATATAAAAGGCCAACTTAAGTTGGCCTTTTTTGTTCCTGTTTGGCTAATTTACCATCCAATATTGCCAGTAACTGGGCAAATTGCGCCTTCTGCTCAGTGGTAAAGCAGTCTAATAACAGCGTCTCCCACTGCCGTGCAAGTGGCGTTAACAAGCGATATAACTCCATTCCCTCAGCCGTCGCCACCACCAGCTTAGCCCGCTTATCTTGACTGTTTTCAGACAGCGCCACCAACCCTCGCTGTTGCAATTGCTTAATGGCACGCGACACCGTCGATTTATCCATATTGGCTAAATCGCATATGGCTCGAGCGGTGATCCCTTGGTGATGAATGGTGTGCGATAAAGTACGCCACTGCGGCTGGGTTAATTGTCCTTGCTGTTCATACACCTGGGCAAAGTCATTGCTCACTTTGGTTGACAGCGACACCAACTGGTAGGGAAGAAACTCTTGAATATTAAGTAGTTTTCTATCGTTTTCCATAAGCTCTCTTACACTTCAATGTCATGAAAACTTTACAGCCAGTGTTTCGCCATAACATTGAAAATACTCTCACATGAGAGTATCTTACTATAAAACCTAAAGGAGTCGAGACCTATGAGCCAAGAATTACAATATCTAACCGGGTTTGGTAACGAGTTTGAAACTGAAGCCTTACCAGGTGCATTACCGATTGGGCAGTTTTCACCGCAAAAAGTAAAATACGATTTATACGCTGAACAATACAACACCACAGCATTTACCGCACCACGGGCGGATAATCGCCGTAATTGGTTCTATCGTATTCGCCCTTCTGTGTTGCAAGGTGAGTATGAAGCCATGGATAACGGCTTGCTGCGCACGGCGCCAATCACAGAAGCGGTCACTCCCCCTTCCATGCTGCGCTGGAACCCTATCGCCGTACCAGAAGAGAAAACTGATTTTATCGATGGCCTAGTGACCATGGCGGCGAATGGCAGTGCCAACGCGCAAACGGGTATTGGTATCCATGTTTATGTTGCCAATAGCTCTATGGAAGGTCGTTATTTTTATAATGCCGACGGTGAAATGCTATTTGTACCGCAAGAAGGTGAGTTATTGCTAAACACCGAGTGTGGCAAGTTGGCCATCAAACCGGGAGAAATTGCTGTAATTCCCCGTGGCATCAAATTCAGTGTTGAATTGCTGAGCGATTCAGTACGTGGCTATATTTGTGAAAACTACGGCCACCCATATATTTTGCCTGAACGTGGACCAGTTGGCGCCAATGGTTACACCAATGAGCGCGACTTCCAGTACCCAGTGGCCGCTTTTGAAGACAAAGAAGGCGATTTTGAGTTAGTGGCGAAATTCAACGGTAACCTATTCCGTTGTGATATCGGCCACTCTCCACTCGATGTCGTTGCTTGGACAGGTAACAGCGCCCCTTATAAATACGACCTAGCCCGTTTTAATGTCATGAATACGGTGAGCTTTGATCACCCCGACCCGTCTATTTTTACGGTGCTAACCTCGCCTTCAGGCACACCTGGGGTGGCGAATATTGACTTTGTGATCTTCCCGCCGCGTTGGATGGTGGCAGAAAACACCTTCCGCCCACCGTATTATCACCGTAATATTATGAGTGAGTTTATGGGCCTAATTGAAGGCGTGTATGACGCCAAAGAGCATGGCTTTGTGCCTGGTGGTATGAGCTTACACAACTGTATGTCACCGCATGGCCCTGAGGCCGATGTGTTTGAAAAAGCCAGTAACGCCGAGCTAGAACCGCAGCGCTATGAAAATACCCTCGCGTTTATGTTTGAGTCACGTTACATTATCTCTCCAACTAAGTATGCGCTAGAAGGCAACGAGCGTCAGCCAAACTATGCTGATTGCTGGAAAGGCATTAAAAAATACTTTAAAGGAGCCTAAACTAAGATGTTGAAACTGTATTCTTACTTTCGTTCATCCGCCGCGTATCGTGTTCGCATTGCGCTTAACCTTAAAGGACTAGAGCACGAATTGGTCCCGGTTAATTTATTAAAGTCAGAACAACAAGGCGAGGCGTATCTTAAGGTCAATAACCAAGGGTTATTACCAGCTCTTGAAACCGAGCATGGCACCCTAGCGCAATCTTTAGCGATGCTAGAGTGGCTTGAAGAAACGCAGCCAGGACAAGCATTGCTGCCACAAGACCCTTGGCAAAAAGCCCAAGTACGTAACTTTTGCTATGCCATTGCCTGTGATATTCACCCTATCGACAATTTACGGGTATTAAAATACCTGTCGACTAAGCTTGGAGTGAGCGATGAACAAAAGAACGAATGGTATCGTCACTGGGTAATTGAAGGCTTTAAAAAGATAGAGCCGATGATAGGTGATGGCCAATTCTGCTTTGGCACAGAGCCAACGCTGGCGGACGTTTGCCTAGTTCCACAGGTATTTAATGCGCTGCGCTTTAAAGTGGATATGACTCCCTTTCCAAAAATCAGTCGGGTTTATGAATATTGTAATACCCTCGAGGCGTTCCATGACGCCGCACCTGAAAACCAGGCCGACGCCAGTTAATCATTGAAATAAAGGGAGCAAACGCTCCCTTATTTTATTTAAGTGCACTATAAACATGATCGAAGTGATCGATTAAATCCTGACCCAAATCGGTCAAGTAGCCACCATCGGGGCTATCGATGACGCCTTTATCAAATAACCTTTGCGCAGCATGCTGTGTTGCTTCTGGCGCGTGACTGTGGATTTTTATCCCTTGGTGTAAACTGTTCCTAGGAAACTTTGTTAGTAACGTTAATTCTTCCAACATTTTTTCATCAAGTGCCATTGTTATTTATCCTTATTCTTCTATATTCATCTAAAACTCTAGTCTAAAAAATCGTAATGATGAAATTTTTATCCGCTTTACTGTTATTGTTATTTTTTAACCCCCTTGTCAGCTTCGCAGCCCCCGAAGAAGTTAAGCTGTTTGGTGACATACCCAAGCAAGTTTGCTGGTATCAAGGACACTCCTACAGTGAAGGCGCCCTACTTAGCCAGTTTGATATGCTGTTTGTGTGCGCCCCTAAATACGCTAACCAACAAAATAGCAAGCTGGTATGGCTTAAGGCAGATGCCTCGGGAAAAGCAATTAGACCTGAAATTGAAGACAAAATTAGGGTAAGATAGCGCCTAAGTCGTACTAGCAAATATAAATATATGGACAAGCAACCCAATAATCCCCTTCACGGCGTTAAGTTAGAACAAATTATCCGTGAGCTTGAGCAAGAGTTAGGCTGGCAAAAAATGGCGGCCGTGGTGAATATCAACTGCTTTAAAGACAACCCAAGCATTAAGTCGAGCTTAAAGTTTTTGCGTAAAACACCCTGGGCACGGGAAAAAGTAGAACAGCTGTACCTAGATACATTTCACGGCTTTCAGTGGCCGCAATCCTAAGTGACTTCGCCATCTAGAGCATAATGGCGTTATTGCTCGGAATACAAACGTTGATAGGCCGTACTTAACTTATTGATCACGTATTTCGGCATGGATTTGTTGCACGCCAAATATAAAGTCGACTGAAAGTTTTCCAGGGTATAAACCGGCTCCAATAATTGCGCCGTCTCTTCGGTTAAACTTCTGAAACGATATTGCGCATCACTTAAAATAACCAAATCGACAAAGTCTTTCCGTTCTTTTAGAAGCTTAAAGATCCGATCGAAGGAATTGATTAAAATCAATTCCTTACCTTCCACAAAACCGTGTTCCATTAAAAACTGATGACTAAAATTATCGCGGATCACCGCTGTTTGATATTGCCGAGCATCAGTCATTGAGGCCAGCGTAATATTGCGCTCGCGCAAAGCATAAAAAGAGGTGGAGAAACGAGTAATAGGGAACACCCACTCAAGCTCATGCTCCCGTGATTTATTTCGAGCAGTAGAAAAAATGCAGGTATCATCGCGCCTAAGCGCAGCGTTATAAGCCACAGGCCAAGACAGCACATTAATTGAATAATCCAGCCCGGAGCCGTCTAACACCGCACGCACCTTGTTGGCGGCATGACCAATTAACTGACCTTCTTCATTCGTGTATTGAAAATCTGGAAAGTTTTCGGTCACTATGTTTAGTGTGAAAGCCCATGAATTAAAGCTTATGCACATCAATACGCCACAAAATAACACCCTAAATTTCATTCACGCTCTCCATTAGCTACTTGACTAATATAGTAGTTAGGCGCTAGCAGAGCAATAATTGATGTAATCAGCGGGATTAAAACACACGAAGTTGTGAAACCGTACGAAAGGTTAGACTTAACTGACTAGCCTAACACGCTGTCAGTTAAGTCTTAAATTGCGGGTCTATAAATTAGCTTTGGTTGATGGCATCGATTAAAAATGCGCTCAGCTTAGCCCCTTCTCTTAAGGTGGTTTCCGAGCTCGTTTGTCCCACCAATGAGCTGTCGGTAAAAGGCGCGATCTCCATCATATCTGCGCCCGTTATTTTAAACTCGGCTTTTAGCGCACTCAAAATAACCATGGCTTCATCAGGAGTCATGCCGCCCGCTTCAGGTGTTCCTGTGGCTGAAGCAAAGGCTTCATCTAAGGCATCAATATCAAAGCTGACATACAGCTCTTCTACCTGATCTGCTTTTAATTGTGCGATAACTTCGCTTACCACAGCTTGAGCACCACGCTCTCTGATCTCATGAGCCCAATGCTGCTTCACGCCAAACGTCGACTCCCAGTGAGACTTAGGTTTACCGCTGGAGCGAATACCAAATTGCACTAGGTGATGCGGTGCTGGTAAATATTCTAAAATATGCGTACACCATGAGCCAAAACACAGATCAATGCCTAAGCGCTCGACCAGTAAATCGGTGTGGGCGTCAAAATGAATAATGGCCGTTTTAATACCACGGTCGCGTTTGGCTTTTAAATACGATTTAGTTAACGGATAGCTAATGGAGTGATCGCCACCGATACCAAAAATGCCCTTGTCGGGATGGTTGGCATAAAAGCCATCACAGACATCTTCTGTGATTGACAGCGGCGAGACGTAATAATCACTTTTTGGATCGGCATACAGTGCTTTTTGGCAATTACTGATGGTTTGCTCATTTAGGTATTTATCATGGAGTAAGTGTGGAATAACACGCACATCACCCAAATCAAACGCACTGGTTTGTGGTTGTTGTTCAATTAACGTTGAACGTAAAAACAGCGGGCCCCAGTTGGCACCACGTAAGATCCCACCACCACAGTCAGAGCTGATCCCTAAAATAGCCGCTTTGTATTCACTTTGACCCAGTTGCTGCAAAGATTGCTTCCACAAGCCTTCAACGCCCTCTGTTTGTCCATAAAGCTTTTCTCTTAGTGCCGCTTTGCGCTCTTTAGCTGTGTTGACGGTAAAAACGCCATCACCTGGGGGGCATAAACAGTGCTCAAGTTTTTGCTGAAATGATTGGTTACTCTGTGACATCGCTATCCCCTGTTATTTGAATATTCATGCTGTCGACCGCCTGCAATAATTACTCGCTCCTTTCCCGCTTTTGACTTCGCCTCATGGCGAGTAAGCAGCACTGGCAGTTCAAGCACCAGCGCAATTAATTATTTAAAATTCAGTACTTTAAAATAAAATCAAGCAGAGAGGGCTGCAATGTATATCGGTCTTGTCGACAAAACCTGAGGCATATATATCAGGTTTCAAAACGCTGTCAACCGCTACCCTAAAGTGTTTATTTAAGGTAACGGTTGATTATTCATGGAGAGTGTTTAGTTATTCGTAATGACGCGGTATTTTTGTTTTGATTACAGCAATGTAGCCGTGCCAACTGGCGTATGCCAACAGCGGCATAATGATAATAAATCCGGCGGTGCCAGTGGCAAAGCCCAGCAATACCATAAACACGATAATGCTGCACCATACCAGCATAGCGGCAAAGTTTTCTTTGGCGGCATGCATTGAGCTGACTACTGCAGTCATAATATCAACGCGACGTTCCATCATTATTTGTGGGGTAAACACCGAAATGCCAAACACACACACCAGTAAAATTCCGCCCACAATCGAGCCTAGTGCCAAAAATGCCGATAGCTGTTCAAAAGTAGGATCGGGCACATTGGGGTAAAGCGCATGGATTAACGCCGCCAGCCGCATCCACACGATCATTATCACCATAAGCAGCACAGCAAAACCCCACTCACCCGCCGGGTTACGAAACATCGACTTTAAACTGTGAGTAAGTGTTGGTTTATGGCCTTTTTCCAGCTCCCAGGCAACATCGTATAACCCTGCCGCAAACGCCGGACCAATTAAGGCAAAGGCCACCGCTGCAGGTAAAATCACTAAATGCGTACCAGACTGATACACAAACCACATAATACAAGCTGGGATAAGGGTAAATACTAGACCGTAGACTAGACTTAAAATGGGCGCATTGGCAATGTCTTTAAAGGCCAGCGCGAGCCAGTGAAACGGCGCCAACGCCGCGACTTTGTTGCACTCAAAACAACGGGCAAACTCGTTATTTTTATCTATAGAATGTGTAGCAGGCATAACCATTCCTCGTAGTTACTCTCTCTTAAAGGTTTAGTGGAACATTGGCAATCTGGCAAGGTGAAAATTCACCCAGTGTTCAGTGCCATGGCTTTTACCCCTCCTTGGCAAAGCAATTGCTAGCGGTTGTTGCCACTGCCAGCCTATGTTCACAAACACTCGCCGTACTGTAGCTACCACGTGCCTAGGGATTGCTGGTCACTTAATAAGGCGCTATGGTAGACAAAGATGTTAAGCACTTTTGCTAATCACTGGTCTTGATGCAGTCGGACATCTGTCCTGTACACACCAAGCGTTTACTATAAACATTACGCTTTAAACATAACTAAGGTTTACTATGGAAAAGGTATTTCACTTAGGTCTAACCAAAGCTGACCTACAAGGCGCCTCTCTCGCCATTGTCCCTGGCGACCCTGAACGCGCACAGCGCATCTCAGAGTATCTTGATTCACCCACTTGCTTAGCGCAAACGCGTGAATTCCATATTTATCTCGGCTTTTTACAACAAACCCCTGTGGTCATTTGTTCTACCGGAATTGGTGGACCATCCACTTCCATTGCTGTTGAAGAGTTGGCGCAACTTGGTGTTGAAACCTTTTTGCGTATTGGTACTACTGGCGCAATCCAACCGCATATTAATGAAGGTGAAATCCTAATTAGCACCGCCTCAGTACGCCTTGATGGTGCCAGTCAACACTTTGCCCCTATTGAGTTCCCAGCGGTGTCTGACTTCCATGCTACCGCAGCCATGGTAAAGGCATGTGAGACCTTGGGCATAACGCACCATGTTGGGATCACTGCATCCAGCGACACCTTTTACCCCGGCCAAGAGCGTTATGACACCTATTCAGGTTATGTTCGTAAGGCCTATCAAGGTTCGTGTGAAGAGTGGCAAAAACTCAATGTGATGAATTATGAAATGGAGTCGGCGACGTTATTCACCATGTGTGCAGCACTGGGATTAAAAGCGGCTTGCCTTGCAGGTGTGTTGGTGAACCGCACGCGACAAGAAATTCCTAATGTCGACCATCACAACATCGAGAAAAACGCCGTTACCGCG
Organism: Pseudoalteromonas 'SMAR'; assembly: GCF_048515945.1. NCBI lineage: Bacteria > Pseudomonadati > Pseudomonadota > Gammaproteobacteria > Alteromonadales > Pseudoalteromonadaceae > Pseudoalteromonas > Pseudoalteromonas 'SMAR'. Next base: position 62,304 of record NZ_JBLWMW010000014.1, on the reverse strand, counting down.
GTGCTTAAAGCAGCAGAATTACTGCTTAACGAAAAGTAATATTCAGTGCCACAAAGCTCAAATGCTTTGTGGCACCTTGTTCCCTAATTGCCAGCAACTTCGCTATGCTGCAGCAAATCTTGGCAGTCAAACGCTGCAAGCACCGCTTTACTCACCGCCAGTTGATTACTTTGGCCTTGTGTTTCCAGCAACGTAATGCCCGCAACCTGAGATCTATCTAACAGCTCAACGCCTGCTAACGCCAGTTGACTCAACGCCCCTTGTAAAGGCGATAAGCTGGGGTTGTAGGCTGCGTTTTCGGCATAGCGACCATAGAAATAACGGCCATCATGGAGGCGAATTTCCACGGCGCTGGCGTTGTTAGAGTATGGCGCATAGGCCAATTGATAGTGTTGATAAAGCGCGTCACTGACGCCATCAGGTAAGGATTGTTGGTTAGGTTCAACTGCAGCTTGATTGAATAAAGTGTGTTGATTACCCAGATCCGAGGGCCCAAAAGCATTCGGCAGCAACTCAGGCAGCGAGGTCGCACCGTTTGGCAACAGTATTTGCAGTTGCTTGGCAGTGCTGAGCTCATTCATAAACTGCCGACAATACCCACACGGTGCGGCATTAATCGTCATTTTGGAAATTTCTTTAGCACCATTTAGCCATGCGTTATTAATCGCTGCTTGTTCAGCGTGCACCACTAAACTGAGTGCTTGGCGAGAGAATTCTAAATTGGCGCTGAGAAAGGCGTGCTTTGATTGGTTATCCCACGCTATTGCACCAACATAAAACTGAGAAATCGGGGGAGTTGCAAAGGTTGCGGCCACTTCCAGTAAATGCGCTTCGAGTTGTTGTTCGCTAAGATGGTAAGTGTGTTGCAATGTTTCCAGTGTCGAATAGCAAAAGACACCGCCACTTTTTATTGCTTGCGCGCGCAGCGCTTGATTAATTCCAGATTCTGACTTAACCATATTGTTATCATGTTTATCTATGGCAGGACAGTTTACGCAACTCTTACAAGCGACTCAACCATTCTCGCGCAGATTTAAAGCATTCGAAGTTCTCAGCATTAACGTCAAAACGTTTTATTTTTTGTAAAAACAAATCGTGCATATAGCCTTCGAATCCAACCACCCGCGCGATGTTCATATCGCCAATATAGTGGGCTACTTTAGGCATGATATTGATGATGTCGATGGCAGCGAAGCGATGCTCCAATTCACTGACATCAACAAGAATGTTTTTACTTTTATGCTTATTGGCATAACAATGGGCGCGTTGGTACGACTCCACCACATCTTTAGCACTGGCAATCCCTCTCACCTTCATCATTATCAAGTCGTTACACTTATCAAACGTCACGCTAGTAGAGATCTTATGCATTTACCGAGTTACCTATCAACAAACCATTCTTGAGAAAAACAAACATACCAACTGGTATAACCAGCCGGGCATTTTAAGACAATCTGATTTTCTGTCAACAAAGTTACTAATAAAAAACCAGCAAAAAAGAAAAAACCAATCCTTTGGGATTGGTTTTGTTTCTTCAATTTCGCCTTATGTTAATGGCACACGCAACATTTTATTGCAAAAATAACATTAACCCGTATTGCGCATTCCTGCTGCAATTCCGGTCATGGTTATCATTAAGGCTAAATCAATATCGTGTTTGGTTTCTTCTCTGGCGCGCTTCAACAGCTCAATTTGCAACAAATTAAGTGGATCGGTATAAGGGTTGCGCAGTGCAATGGACTCTCTGATCCAAGGCTGTTGTGACAACAGTGAGGACTCAGGAGCAAGCTCTCGTACCAGCTCAGTGGCACTTTGTAAGTTATCACGAAGTTCTTTACCTAGGTCTTGATATTCGCTAGTCACTAAACTGGCATCATACATTTCACTTAACCAAAGATCGGCTTTACAAAAAACCATTTCCAGCATTTCTAGTCGAGCGCGAAAAAATGGCCACTGTTGACTCATGGACTGCAAGGTCGCTTTGCCATATTTGTCGATGGCGGCTTCTAAGCCTTCTTTTGCCCCTAACCAAGCTGGCAGCATTAAGCGATTTTGACTCCAAGCAAAGATCCATGGAATGGCACGTAGGCTTTCCACCCCACCATTGGGGTTACGCTTAGAGGGCCGCGAGCCTAAAGGCAACTTCGATAACTCCTGCTCAGGCGTGGCCATTCTAAAATAAGGCACAAAGCTGGGGTTTTCCCTAACAATACTGCGATATTTTTCGCAAGAGGCGGCACTGATGCAGTCCATTACTTCCACCCACTGCGGCTCTGGGCTTGGTGGTGGTAATAAGTTACTTTGTAAAATCGCGCCGGTGTAAATCGATAGACTTTGCATGGCCACTTTGGGCAAACCAAATTTAAAACGGATCATTTCACCCTGTTCCGTGACTCGCAAACCATTACGCAGTGAACCTGGCGGCTGTGAACGCAACGCTTGCGCTGCTGGTGCACCACCACGGCCAATGGTGCCGCCGCGGCCGTGAAACAGCACTAATTCCACGCCTTTTGATTCTGCCAACGCCACCAGCTTGTCCATGGCATCATATTGTGCCCAGCCTGCAGCCATCATGCCGGCATCTTTGGCCGAGTCGGAATAACCAATCATGACAAACTGGCGAGCCCCGATGGTGCCTTTGTACCAGTTGTTTTCTAATAAGCCACTGATCACGGCTTCAGCGTTATTCAAATCATCCAAGGTTTCAAATAAAGGCGCCACCGGTAAAGTAAACTGACAGCCACTCTCTTGCAGTAACAAGTGCACCGCTAAAATATCGGAAGCACTTTGCGCCATGGAGATAATGTAAATGCCCAAACTGTTTTGATCTTGTTGTGCGATGACTTCAAAGGTTTCTAGTACTTCTTTGACGTTAGCACTGGGCTGCCAATGGCGCGGGAGCAAAGGCCTTCTTGAGCTCAGCTCAGTGAGTAAAAAGGCTTGTTTGTCAGCTTCTTGCCATTGCTCATAATCGCCTAAGCCTAAATAGCGGGTGAGCTCTGAAAACACTTCGCTGTGGCGGGCCGAGTCTTGGCGTATATCGAGCTTACACAAAGACACCCCAAAGCAATCAATGCGACGCAATACGTCGAGCAGTAAGCCATTGGCAATCTTAGCCATTTGGCATTCCACCAATGAGCGGTAGCAAGCTTCTAACGGTTCTCGGATCTGCGCCACGCGCTTGATTTTGTCTTGGTGATGAGAGCTGATCCCTTTGATTTTGTTTTCTAACGCCGCGATGGTCTCTTCCACTTCGCTACGCACTTGCTTGAGAATAAAACGATACGGCTCATTACTGCCCTCAGCTCGTTGCTGTAGTTGCTCTGAGGCCTTAGACATGGATAACTCGGCGCCCAAGGTTTCCAGATCGCGGCGATACAAATCCAACGCCATCCAACGCCCATGGTCGAGCACCGACTGGGTAACGTTGGACGTCACAAATGGGTTGCCATCGCGATCCCCACCCATCCAAGAGGTGAGCTGTATTGGACTGAAGTTACTGGGAAGTTGTAAGTCTAAACGGGTTTTCACTTGGTCGCTCAAATACCTGACAAACTTTGGTACTGCTTGCCAGAGGCTATTTTCTATGACCGCAAATCCCCATTTAGCTTCATCTAAAGGCGTTGGCCGCTTTTCGCGAATGTCGTTGGTATGCCAAGCTTGGCTGATCAGCTGCTCGATTCGATCAATCACTTCATCGTAAAGCGGATCTTCGCCTGAGGTGCTTTCTAACATTCTTAGGCATTCGCTGAGTTCTACGTGCTTGTTGATAATGGTGCGGCGTGTTACCTCTGTGGGATGCGCTGTCAGTACCAAGTCTATTTTTAATCTGGCAATGACTTCGGCTACGTCATTGAGTGACAAGCTGCCGGATTCCACTTGGCTTTGTATTTCATCAAGGGCCTTATCTATTTCAATCATTACGCCGTCTGGCGCGCCAGACTTAGAAATAGTATGAAATTGCTCGGCTACATTGGCAAGGTTAAGAAAATGATTGAACGAACGGGCAACGGGCAATAATGCTTCATCACTTAAATTTCGCAAGGTTTCAATCAAGGCTTGGCGGTCTGATTCATTGCCACTGCGAGAGGACTTGGCCAAATGACGAATTTCTTCGACCTTATCCAAGGTTTCTTGCCCTTGTGCTTGGGCAATGATCTGTCCCAGCATTTGTCCCAGTTGGCTTACATTACTGCGCAAGCTTGCGTATTGCTCTGTCATACAATCTCCTTGATGAAAAAGTAATTATCTCTTCACTATACCGAGATTAATCACAATTGCGAACGATCTATTTTCAAGACCCTAGCGTAAAAGTGTGACACGTTTGGGAAACAATTAATGCCAGCTATGATTATATTTTATGACGGTCAGTGTCCACTTTGCCGCAAAGAAATGGTTGAACTAAAACGCCATGATCACCATGATAAAGTAGATTTAGTGGATGTTCACAGTGAGCGCTTTGAGCAAGAGTTCCCCCAAGTGGGCTTCGCTGATGCCATGGCTTTACTCCATGGTTACGATGACAACGGCAAGCTACTCATCGGCTTAGATGTCACTGTGCTTGCTTGGCAAAGTGTTAATAAACACCGTTGGTTAGCAATATTGCGATGGCCCGTTATTCGCCCTATTGCCGATTGGTGTTACAAGCAATTCGCCGCCCATCGCATGAGTATTTCTCGCATGTTGGCGCCAAGCCAATGCACGCTCGATAAAAAAGGATGTCACCGTGACTAAGCAAGCTATCATTGTAATTGGTGCCAGCTCTGGTATTGCCAAAGCCTTTATCAAACAGCAATCACAGCGCTATCCGGATGCGCAAATCATTACCGTTTCACGCCAAGGCGATGCCCCAGCCCCTGAGGTGGATGTTCATTACCGCTGCGATTACTCCAGCGCCGGTATTGCAGACATCGCCGAGAAAATGCGTGCGGGAGACTACACCGTACCGAGCATTACAGTGTTCAATGGCATAGTCCACAACGATGAGATTGGCATGCCAGAAAAGCGCTTGGAAGATATAAATCTTGAATACAGCCGTAGCCTTTTCGACACCAATACTTTGTTGCCTATGCAGTGGCTGCAAGCATTGTTGCCGTTGATGAAAAGCAAACAGCCTTGTATTTTTACCGCGCTGTCAGCTCGAGTGGGCAGCATAAGTGACAATCGCCTTGGTGGCTGGTACAGCTATCGAGCCTCGAAAGCGGCTCTTAACATGATGTTTAAGTCGGCGGCGGTTGAATTAGCTCGGCGAGCCAAAAACGTCAAGTTATTGCTGTTTCATCCAGGCACCACAGACACTCAGCTATCTGAGCCGTTTCAAGCCAATGTACCCGAAGATAAACTCTTTAGCCCAGAGTTTGTAGCTCAACAGCTTAGCGACATTCAATCTCAATTAACGCCAGACGGCAGCGCCAGCTACCTAGACTGGCAAGGACAATCCATATCATGGTAGAAAGTATGAAACATTTCTCTAGTAAAGACATCGCGGCGTTAGAGCAACGCTATCGCGCCTTATTGATCAACTCACTGTCAGGGTTTAAAAGTGCCAATTTAATCGGCACCGTCGACCAAGATGGGCAAGAAAACCTTTCTATTGTCAGCTCGGTGTTTCATTTAGGCGCCCATCCGCCTTTAGTTGGGGTTATTTTCCGCCCCCACTCGGTGCCACGCCATACCTTAGAGAATATTTTGGCCACTAAAAAGTACACCATAAACCAAGTGAATCAACAGATGGTCACTGCGGCACATCAAACCTCTGCGCGGTATGACAAGCAACAATCCGAGTTTACAGAGACAGGCTTAACAGCTGAGTACCTGAGCGACTTTGCTTCTCCTTTTGTAAAGCAGAGCCACCTCAAATACGGCCTGGTATTACGGGATCATCAAACCTTATTGAATGACACCGAATTGGTGATTGGCGAAATTGAGACGTTGCATATTCAGCAAGACGCCGTTAAAGACGATGGTTATGTCGATATTGAAGCGCTCGAAAGCGTGGCTATTTCTAGCCTAGATGGCTATCACACCACCCAGCAAATTGGCCGTTTAGAGTACGCCAAACCAGACTTAGCACCGCGATTTAAATAACTTAAATTCGACAATGAATGGGCTTAGTGTTAAGCCCATTATCCTCAAAGCGATTGCAATAACGAAGCAATATCTTCTAGCTCATCACTAAAGTGACGCTGCTGTTTTTCCGTTAGGCTATCGCGCAACGTAATCGCAAAAGCACCATATTCTTGAATTCTTCGCGCTTGAATGTCGCGCATCCGTGGCGGTAATTGCTCTTCGCTACTGATCAGCGCTTGACGCAGTAACTCAGCGTCGACCTCGCCCTCAGAGGTAAGCATTAACGACTGTTTAAATTGGTTAAAGCGACGCTGCTGATGAGCACGCCATACTTGCCGTGAAAACTCTCCTTGTTGAAAGTACTCGTCAACCTGACTGCGCTGCGAGTCAGATAAGTCCCCCAACCAACGTTTATAACGGCGATATTGGTCGCCTTGCTGCCAATCGTCTTCATTCATTTTAGCTTCGATGTTGCTCAGCAACTCCGAACGTTGTGCTTGAGATAAGGTAGCTAGATGCTGTTCAATTTTGGGGGTGGCCTTAGCAACTAGGGTATACCACAGCTCTCTTGCTTTTTTTACATGGGCAACAATGTCTTGTTGCTCCATGGTTTGCCAGTTATTGAGCAAGGCATTGATGTGCTGTTTGTATTTCGGCAGCTCATTATTACGATGCCACTCTACTAGAGCTTCAACGTCTTGCTCAAGAGCCTCTTCTTGTTCATCACTTAATTCTACGTAATCGGCCACATAATACCCTGCCAACCAGCCTAAATTGTTATAGGCCAGACGTTGACTACAACCAATAAGGCTGAGCGACAAAAGCAACATCATCAATAACTTTTTCATCATTTGTCCTGATCTTGGTTTTTCCTGTGTAATATTAACGTAGCAACGGATAAAACTGATTTGTATTTTGTAAATCTCTGTTTCAGCTATTAGAATATAGGACAATAAGGCTCGTAGGTACCTTAAGGAGGTCGACGATGGTGAAAAGAATATCAAAAATAGCATTGCTACTGGCAGTATTAGGCCAAGCTCCAACAGCGTATGCTGGCTTAGAGGAAGGTATAGAAGCGGCCAATGCCGGGCGCTTTGCCGAAGCGCTAGAAGAGTTTAACTATCTTGCTGAGATGAACTATGCCCCAGGCATCTATCAGCTGGCGCTCCTTTATGAAGGCGGCCATGGCGTGTTAAAAAACCAACGCAAAGCAGCCGAGCTATTTAAAAGAGCGGCAAAACTTGGCGAAGCGGATGCCATGTTTGCATTGGCAGTCATGTACGATGAAGGCCGCGGTGTAAAGCAAGACCGCCAAAAATACGTTGAGCTAATGACTCGCGCCGCGAAAAAGAATTTACCCGCCGCGCAATTTAACGTTGGTCTCATGTATGCCAGTGGCAATGGCGTAAAACAAGATTACCGTCAAGCACTAAACTGGTATGAAAAAGCGGCGGCGAACAACTACACCTTAGCCATGTTTAATCTGGCTTTAATGTATTACCAAGGCCTGGGAGTGGCAAAAAACATCGAGCGTTCTTACATTTGGAATAGCTTAGCTGAATTTAATGGCTATCCAGAAGCCACTAAGAGCAGACAGTTAGACGAAAAACAATTGTCGCCTTCGCAAATTGAACGCGCCACCGACATTGCCAATAGCATTTATCAACGCATACAATCTGGCGATTACGTAGCGGAAACGCGCACCAAGTAGCTTACGGCAACAATAATTCCATAACCCAATGGAGGGTTATGGAATTATAATCAACCACTTAACCCCGCAAAAACAACCACTGCAGCGGCTTAGTCAACCACTTAGAATGCGTTAATAACAGCTTGTTACGCCATTGACTATTGCCTGATTGCAAAATCGACTTCTTGTGACTAAAGGTGTAAAAGCCCTCTTCGCCATGGTATTGACCCATACCAGAATAACCGAGGCCACCGAAAGGCAGACTTTCTACCGCCACCTGAACGATGGTTTCATTGATACCTAAAGTGCCTGTTGCCAAGTTTTTGCTGACATAGTCAATGCTGTCTTGGCTAGCCGTAAACAAGTAGCTGGCCAGTGGCGTCGAACGAGTCCTAATTTGAGTTATGGCATCGTCCAAACTGTCGACCCCGACAACCGGTAAAATAGGACCAAAGAGCTCTTCTTGCATTACCTGCATGTCATCACTGACTTCAGTGATAATATGCAATGGTAACTTCCGCCCTTGGCTGGTGCTTTCAGCGCGCCAAATTGTCGCGCCTTTTTGTTCGGCATCAGCAATGACCCCTTGCAGCCTATCGAACTGCGCTTGATTAATAATGCTGGTTTGTTTAGCAAACCCGTTGCTGGCTTGATATAAGGAAGCGTATTGCTGCTTCATTGCGCCCAGCAATTTGTCTTTTACTTTGTTATCAACCAAGAGGTAATCTGGAGCGACGCAGATCTGCCCCGAATTAGACAGTTTGCCCATCAAAATGCTGGTTGCCGCAGCGTCGATGTTGGCGTCTTCGAGTACGAGTACCGGCGACTTGCCACCGAGTTCAAGAGTCACTGGAGTCAGGTTTTTCGCTGCCGCCGCCATGACTTTTTTGCCAACGGCAGTGGAGCCGGTAAAAATCAAATGATCGAAGGGCAATTCAGTAAAAGTAGCTGCCACCTCAGGTCCCCCTTCAACTATCTGCACTTGCCCTTCTACTTCGGTGAACAAACGTCGCATTATCTGATTCACTTGCGGGGTAAATTCACTGAGCTTAATCATCACTTTATTGCCTGCAGCCAACGCCGTAATGGCAGGCACTAAAGCAAGCTGAATGGGATAGTTCCATGGCGCAATGACACCTACGACGCCCTTAGGGACGACTTCAACTGATGCCTTTGAAGGTAACCAAGTCATACCCGCAGCACGTTTTTGCTTGCGCATCCATTTACTAAGGTGGCGTTCAATATACTCAATGGCGGTTACGCTCGGCATAATATCAGCGATTAAGGTATCAAATTCGCTGCGCGAGCCAAAATCCTCGTTGGCCGCGGCAACAAACTCATCGCGCAATGTGAGTAACTGGCTTTTGACTACCGCTAAACACCGCTTACGTTCATCTAACGACGGATAAGGTGACTGATTGAATTCATTTTTAAGCCTAGTGTGTGTGGCAATAAGCGCACTTTTGCTGTCTTCGATCATGGTCTTCCCTTGCTGCTTGATAGCACGAATATAGCAAGGAATGTTGGACTGGTCTATCCACTGATGACATGCAGCAGTAGACCAGTAGAGACAGGCTGTGTAATACCGAGTTGCCGCTCTGGACACAGCCTGTGGAGAATGGCAACCTTAAAAACCTAGTATGCTACTAGCTAAAGTCAAGGTGACAATGGTAATTAGCGCAATGGCAACCAGGTTTAATGCAAACCCAGCTCTGACCATGTCCTTGATCTCAATTTCTCCAGAGCCGAACACAATGGCGTTCGGTGGCGTGGCGACTGGCATCATAAAGGCGCAGCTTGCTGCTAACGCTGCAGGAATAACCCAAGCCAGCGGTGATCCGGTGACCGACTCTGCTACGGGACCGAGTAACGGCAAAAAGCCTGCAGCCGTGGCGGTATTACTGGTAATTTCGGTTAAAAAGGTAATCAACGCCGCCACAATTAACACGCCCATCACTAATCCCATGGCATCGGCGCCGGCCAATAAATTAGCGATGTAATCGGCCAAACCTGATGACTTAATTTGTGACGCCAAAGATAAGCCACCGCCGAACAGCAGTAATATACCCCAGGGGACTTTAGCGGCACTTTCCCAATCTAAAATACGCTCATCGTTTTGCTTGCTAACAGGCAGTACAAATAGCAATAAGGCGGCCGCAATGGCGATGCCGGTGTCTGATAACGCCAAGCCGGTGATATCTGCAATCAATGGTCTGGTGATCCAGCTTAGCGCGGCGAAAACAAACACCGCCAATACTTTCTTTTCCGCCCCAGTCATGTCACCTAGCGACTGCAACTGCGAGCTAAATAACGCTTTGGTGTCTAAATTCAATTCCGTCTTGTCGACTTTGTAGCTGACTTTTGTCAGCCAAAACCAAGCAATGAACAATAAGGTCATCGACAGTGGCACGCCTACCAGCATCCAGGTGGCAAAACCAATTTGGATATCGTAGCTGTCGGCTAAATAAGCCGCCATTAAGGCGTTTGGAGGTGTGCCTATCAAGGTTGCGATGCCACCAATACTGGCGCCATAGGCAATGGCTAATAGCAGTGCCTTCGCAAAACGTTCGCTATCTCCCCCTTGCTCTTTGACTAAGTGAATGACTGACAGCGCGATAGGCAGCATCATCACGGCAGTGGCCGTATTTGACATCCACATGGATAAAAATGCCGTGACCGCCATCATGGCAAGTACCTGTAAGCTTGGTTTTTTGCCTGCCACTAGCATGGTATTAAGGGCTATACGCTTGTGTAAGCCCCAGCGTTCCATGGCAATTGAAATGAGAAACCCACCTAAAAAGAGATAAATGAGCGGGTGAGCAAATGGCGCAGCCACGGCTTTAATTGAAGCAATGCCCAGTAACGGAGAAACCACTAAGGGCAGCAATGATGCCGCCGGTATCGGCACGGCTTCGGTGATCCACCAAGATGCCAACCAAAATGCCAGTCCTGCGGTACGCCATGCCTCAACAGACATACCACTAGGAGGCTCTACAACACAGATTGATGCCATTACCATTGGGCCAAGCCAGAGAAACAGCCGCGCTGTGAAGGCATTATTTTTATCATTTGTCATCGCTTCACTCCCTAAAATTTATATTTTAAACCCAGCGCAAAACTGGTGTCGTTGTCGCTCTTTAGCTCTAACCGACTGGCCAGAAAGTAAAGATTAGTTTGCTTATCAAAAATATAATCTGTCCCCAAGGTCCACTGCGATACCGCTTCATTATGACGTAATTTACTGGTATCACGACTAAACTGCAGTTTAGGACGCCACTGTTGGTTGAGTCGGTAGTGGCCGCTTATCACCACTGCAGTGCCTGACTTATCACCGGCTAGATTTTCACTGTCTTGGATAATGGCACCAAGCTGAATTTTTTTCCACTGATATGCTGCCGCAATACGCGTGGCGGTTAAATCACCAATTTGGTCAGTATGACTCAAAGCCACATAAAAAGGGTTGGCTTTCAATGCTCGGTCACCATAAATCGCCGTAGCTGCAAAGCCCGCTTGTTGATTACTGGCATCGTCTTTTGGTGTGTAAGTGAGGGCCACAGAGAGATCATTCCAACGTGGTGATGAATAGGTAATTGAATCGCCTACTCGGCTTTGCCCGGCCAACACCTGAGCAATATCGGCTTGGGTTTCATTGAATTGATCCACCTTGCCTTCACTGAACTTGAAGCGAGTGTCATTACGCCCCACCAATACTGTGCCGTAGCCAGTGGCTAAACCAACGTAGGTATTACGGGATGAAAACGGCTCACTGGTGTTGTCATGCTCAAAGCCTTTCACTTGCACTTCGTATTTATACACCAGTTTTAGATCAGAACTTAAGCCGTGGCTGCCTTTAACCCCGATACGAGAAAAAGGCGCATCAATCTGGGTTCCGGCTTTGGTATAGCGCATCAGTCCTTTGTCGGTGTTAGCCACTTGTACTTCTGCTTTGCCATAAATGGTGTAGTCGGCTGCCATTACTGGCAACGCCAAAGTCGCACTAAGCAACGTTAAAAGGTGTTTACTTGCTGTCATGTTTGCTCTCATTTTTTGGTTATTGTCTTAGCAATAACGCAAAACCGAGACCAACTAGAGTAAGCTCATAAAAATCAGATAGATAACTAAGAAAAGCCGTATTTTCACTGCATCAATGTGCGGTTTTCCACACACGCTTTAAAGTGATTTGTCACCTTTTTCACTCATCCTCAGCCACAAACATGGTGCGACTTAGGCCGTATTTATTCATTTTATCGTACAAGGTTTTTCGTGGCAGTTTGAGCAACTGCATGGCTTGCTTAATACTGCCCTGACTCTGCGCCAGTGCTTCTTCGATTAATGATTGCTCGTAGTAGCTGACTTTCTCGGCCAAACTAAGCGACTGAGTATTAAGTTCATCAAGATCTTGATCAAGGGTGTCGGCCAGCAAAATATGCCGCTCAGCATGGTTGCGTAACTCACGCACGTTACCAGGCCAGTCAAAACTCATCAGTTTTGCTTCTAACGCGGCACTAATGGGTTGCATCGGCTTGTGAAATCTGGTTGCGGCAATCGAACTGAAATGTTTGTAAAGTAGCGGGATATCCGCTTTTCTGGCCCGTAAAGGTGGGATCTGCACTTTAAGCAAATTAAGGCGATAAAACAGATCCGATCTAAACTGCCCTTGCTCGACTAAGCTATTAAGGTCCACTTTGGTGGCCGCGACCACCCGAATATCTAAGGGCACATCGGTATTACTGCCCACCGGCGTAACACTGCGCTCCTCCAACACCCGCAGCAATTTTACTTGCAACGCCGCCGACATGGCCTCGATTTCATCTAAAAACACCGTTCCGCCTTGGGCAAATGCAAACTTGCCTTCGCGCGATTCTTTGGCGCCAGTAAAAGCACCACTTTTGGCACCAAACAGCTCACTTTCTATTAACTCTTCTGGAATGGCGCCACAGTTTATGGCGACAAAGTTGTGGTTGGAACGTTGACTATGGTCGTGTAAATACCGCGCAACGAGCTCCTTGCCAGTTCCTGTTTCACCTTGGATAAGGACATCAGCCGGAGTATCAATCACAGCATCAAGAAGCTGCATCATTTGTTGCATTTGCTTGGTTTCACCTAAGATCCGCACTCCAGGTGCAGAGCGCTTTTTAACTTCGGCTTTGAGAGCCCGATTCTCCATTACCAAGCGACGTTTTTCTAACGCGCGATCGATGCAATCTAATAATGGCTCGCTCACCGGCTTTTCAAAAAAATCATAGGCGCCTTTTTGCATCGCCTTAACCGCCAAACCAACATCGGCAAATCCGGTTAAAAACACCATGGGGATTTCTGAGTCAAATTGCTTAACTTGCTCCATAAAGCCAATGCCATCGAGCTGCGGCATGTTAATATCACTTAATATCACACCACAAAACTGCCGCGATAGTTTTTGCAACGCCGACGTAGCACTGGCAAAGCACTGCACCTGATAGCCTTCTAATTCGAACAGCTGCTGTAGCGAGTCACGTATGCTTTTTTCATCATCAATGATAAAAAGGGTTTTATTGTCCATCATGAGTAGGGCTCTTTGTGTGTAAACTGATTAAAAACTCAGCGCCGCCTGCTGGGTGATTATGGGCACTTAACTGGCCCTGAAACGACTCTATAATTTGCTTCGAAATCGACAGCCCTAAGCCTAAGCCATTGCCTGATTTAGTGGTATAGAAAGGCTCGAAAATGCTATTCAGTTCATGCTGACGGATCCCCTCACCGGAGTCAGAAATAGACAACTGCACTTTATTGTCGCTGCCTTCGGCATTAAGAGTAATACACTTTTGCGGCTGTGATAGCACTGCCTGACAGGCGTTGCTAAGTATATTGACCAGCACCTGTTCAAAGCGAAAAGGGTCTACCCAAACAGTAAAGTCGAGGGCGTGACACTGTACTGTAACACCGGCGCGCTTCAGCTCAGGACCCACTATCACCAAGGCATTATCAATGGACTGTTGTAACCTGGTCACTTGCATTTTGTTGTGATGGTGCTGACTAAAAGACTTTAATTGCGCCACAATAGTATGCACCCGAGTGATCAGTGACTGTACTAAGGCCATGTTTTCAATTACCTTTTCTGTATTGCCCTGCTGCGCTAAGCGCTTTGCACTGGCAACGTAAGCACTCATGGCGCTCAAAGGTTGATTGATTTCGTGATTAATACTGGCGCTCAGTTGACCAATGGTGGCTAACTTAGCCGCTCTTATCAGGGCATCTTGGGCTTGTTCAAGCTCTTCCCGACGGTGGGCAATTTCCAATTCTAAACTGCGCTGACTGAACACTAAGCGTTTATAGCCGGTCATTTTTGACAAAATAAATTCCAGTAACACACAGGCCAATAACAGCAACAACGCGGTGATCCCAAGTTTCGGCCATTGCGCTTGATAAATGGGTGTGAGTTGCCGCAGCAACAGCAAACGGTAATGCTGGTGCAGTGGTTGTTGCTGCAATAAAAATTCGTTACTGGCGCCCCCTACCGCAACATAGTTTGCGGAAAGCTGCTGCCAAGGTAAACGGGTGATTTCCTTGCCTAAAAACTGCTGGGTTTGGCGCAGTTGTTGTTGTGTTTGTGCTGACAGCGCGCTCAGCGCCTGAAGGCGAAACTTGGCAACATCCGAGGCCAATACCACATTGTTACTGTCAACCAGTAAAAAATGGCTATCGGTTCCCGTATCTAATTGTGCTTTGTCCGATTCAAATTTGCTGGCATTGACCTTCATCACCACCACCCCGAGGGCTTCTTGCGCCATGCTGACTTGCTTTGCAAAATAAAAGCCACGGGTTTTTGAACGCTGTCCTAAGGCAAAGGTAACCCCTTCTTGACCGTTAAGGGTTTGATAAAAATAAGGGCGAAAGGCGAAGTTACTGCCTTTGTAGCTATAGGATTGCTGCCAGTTACTGCTGGCGATCACCGTGCCTTCGAGATTTAATAAGTACACGTCTGAAGCGCCACTGGCAATTTGAATATCCTGCAAGTACCTATCTAGCTCACTGCCATCGGCGTGGCTACTGGCACTTAACCCTTCGTAGACTAGCGGACTATTACTGAGCTGCGTTTGGATTGCTTGATAACGGGCAAATTCCGACTGAATATAACGCGTTAGCTTTAACACATTTTGCCGAGTTTGCTGCAAAGCTTGTTGTTTATCATTATTCAATTGTATTTCATAGCTGGCCCACATCCCCACCAGCAACAAAATACCATAGCCAATCACTCTAGCTGACAACTTGTTTAACACCGCGAACTCCTATTGCAACCTGTTGAGTCTACCAGAGACGCTTGGGCAGCCACAACTGAGTTCGCGATGACGGTTTGCTAATTTGCGTTAATAGTCAAGGTGACGCCAGAGGCAGATTGATAGCCTTTAATACCAATGTGCCAATCGCCCGCTTGTGGCTCTGATATGGTACACACTTCATCATTGCCATTTTTATACGGCCGACATTGCCACTGTGACTCTGAAGGCGGCGCGGCAAAATTAAGATACAGATCGGCATCTCCTGTGCCTCCAGCTAGCGAAACCGAGAGCTGCTGATAGCCAGCGGCTAGGCTTTGCGTTTCATAAAACCACTGCCCTTGCGCAACAGCAATGTCATTAAGCTGTCTGGATATGGGTGGTAGAGAGCTTCCTTCATCGTATTGAGCTAACAGCGTCACCCCGGTAATTGGGCTCCACGCCTCCACCATTACATGGTAGGTTCCAGCGGTTACCGGAGTAATATCACATCTTTCATCGCTGTTAGAGGTGGTACTTTTACAGTCAAATAGCGTTAAGCTGGGTTTGCTGCCATAGCGAACATAAAGATCGGCATCGCCTGTGCCCCCTGAGGTAGTAAAACGCAAGTTGGTGGCGTTGTCAGGCACCGCTAAGGTAAAGAAGTGTTGGCTTTTCTCGCTACCGGAAATGCCTTCTAACGGCACACCATTTTCTAATGGATTTCGCGGTTGTGGTAGATCATCACCGGCGTTTTTCGCCAGTTCAGCCACAAATGATAATGCCAGCTTAGCAAATTTCTCCGCGTGCTCAGCATCAAAAGCGGTATCTTGGCGAGTGTGAATAGCGCGGTTAATGTCTGCCATTTTTGACTCAAACGGCATCGAGGCTGCAAACCCTTGCTGATACCAAGAGGCATGATCTGAACAACCATAACCACACTGGTCAAAGTCATAGCTAATACTGGGCTGATAGGTACTAATTAATTCAGCGATAAACTGATTTTGTGCAGCATTGGTGTAATCGGTCATCATCACAATATCAGCGCTGGAACCATGACGACCAGTCATATCAAACTGGGCCATGCCCACCACATTTTTACCCTCGGCACGATAGCGCTCTGCGATGATATTGTTGGTGCATAAAAGCACTTAAGTGGGTGTGCTCTGTGGCCGGCAACTGCAGTGCTTGAGTATTACCATCGGCAAGTATAACCTGCTCGAGTGTTGCTCCACGTATGGCTTGTTGCAGTTGATAATGATGGCTGGAGTTAGCATCCATGGTAACCCAGGTGGGCTTAGCCGCCACCTTGACGCAGGCAAGCCCCAAGGCAACGACTAGCGCAGTATTGGTGATATTCATGTTGTATCCTTTGAAAATAAAGTGGGTAAGCAGCGCTTACTGCTTGCCCCACTTAGATTATGAAAAAGACAGATAAAACGTCTTAATTTGCCTTGATAGATAGGGTAACGCCACTGGCAGCGTTATAGCCTCTTAGGTCGATATACCAAGTGCCAGACTGCGGGTTGCTGATAGTGCAAGTTTCTTCATTGCCGTTTTTATAGGGCCGACAATCATAGTCTGCAGTGGTCGACTGCGAACCATAATTAAGATACAAGTCAGCATCACCACTGCCACCGCTGATGGTCACATCTAGGCTAGAATATTGGCCCGTTAATGATTGACTGAATCTCGCCCAACTGCCTTGCGCAACAGCAATATCAGACTCCGTGCGGTCGATGGGTTGGGTGTCTGTACCCGTTGTGTAACTGCCAGTTAACGTCACATCTGAGATGGCATTCCATGCTTCAACCATGACATAGTACTTGCCTGCTTGAATGTTACTGATATCACAGCTTTCTGTGCTGGTTGAACTGGTGCTGTTGCAGTCATACGTATCAAGTGTTGGCCGCTGACCTAAGCGTACGTATAAATCCGCATCGCCACTGCCACCCGACGTAGCAAAGTTTAGGCTTGTGGCGTTCGCTGGCACATCTAATGTGAAGAACTGCTGCTGCTTTTCTGCGCCACTGATCCCTGTACGGGGCACACCATTAGTCAACTCTTCATCTGGCGTAGGTTCAGCACAATCGCTGCCACTACTTAAGTTTGAGTTAACTCCTACCGCTGCTAATGCTGCTTTTACATCGTCGGGGTTATAACCTAAGTCACATGCGGCATCCATCACCCCGTTACCAGCTAAATCCCAGTTGGTATTGGCGGTCCAATAAAGTTGGTTGGCTTTTGCCATAACGATAAAGGCCTTTTTAGTATCCCAGCCGCTGGTCGTGGCAAGGTTATAAAATGCCTTATTAAACACCCCAGAGCTGTGATGAACGTCCATGCTTGAGGTGTAATCAGATTGGTGATCGATGGAATTGCCGTCACGGGTTGGATCATTCATATAACGCAGCGCACCACTGCCTTTGAAGATATCTTGCCCAACCAACCAATCATTGCTGCCTTTCATGTAAAACTCTGCGGCTTCGCCGGCCATATCAGAGAAAGCTTCGTTTAGCCCGCCCGACTTGTAGCGATACACCAGACCAGAATTTTGCTCAGTAAAACCATGACTGACCTCGTGGGCCGAGACATCCAAACTGACCAGCGGGTAAAAGCGATTTTCGCCATCACCAAAGGTCATGGCACTGCCATCCCAAAAGGCATTCTCATAATTATTGCCATAGTGGACGCGCATTTGTAGCTGGAATGACAAAGGCGCAGTGCCTAACCAGTCGTTATACATGTTAAACACGACATTGCCGAAGTAGTGGGCATCATTAAGTGGCGAGTAGGCGCCATTAATTGACTTCACTGTGTTCTCTGGACAGGTAAAACTAAATGCCGTGCTGCCACTGCTGGAATGATTTAAGTTGATGGTTTTCACATTGGCATTGGCCATGGTGCAGGTATTACCTGATTGCGTCACATCAAGGTAGCCAAAGTCAGTGCCATATTCATAGCGACCAGTTTTTTCATTACCGCCGGGGCCTGTGGCATCGGCATGTTGCAGGTTATCAAATTGCTCTAACACTTCCCCAGTGTTGGCATCAATAATAATGTAAGGGCGCTGTGGTGTATCACCATAGGTAACAAAAGAAATTTCATACACCAAGCGTGCTGTGGCATTGCTATCCAGCCAAATAGCTAGGCGCTTTTGTTGCATGTGCTTTTTACTGCTATTGGCAGCGAAGTTAGAGCGCTTGTTAATTACCGCCATCGCTTGCTTAGCGCTTAGCTTGGGAGTGACCGAATGAAGGTCGCTGGCAATATCATAAACAGCGGCGCCATGGGCACGTTTCATCATGCCTGATTTATCAAAAGTTAACACCACGGTATCACCAATCACTGGAATACCTTGGTATAACTGTTGATAGCGCTTGGTCACTTCTGACTTGCGGTTACTAATGCTGCTTAATTGTTGTAATTGGTTAGCGCTTGATAAACCCAACAAGGTGTTTGGCGCGGTGCTCAATACCGCAGCTGAGTTGGAATTTAACACCCTGTTTAAATCAGCTTCGGTATTTAGGTATTTTTTTGTCGCAGCGTTGGCATGCAGCGCACTGAATGCCAGTGCGCATACGGTTGCCATGGTTACTGTAGATAATTTCACGAATTACTCTCCTAGTATTGTTGTTGTCTTGCCTTACTCGATGAGTTTGTAATGGCTCATGGCAGCAAAGCGAACTCCTTACGATAAGAAGACACCCCAACGATGAGTTAGAGTGCCCTTAAAGACTAGGCGTAAAAAATCAAAAATTAAACTTAATTTAACATTTTAATTATATTTATTTCACATAAAAATAAAAGCAGGCCTTTCAACACCTTGTCCCCAAAAGCCCGAAAGTCAGTGAGATGGATCAGCGTCGCTCCTCTCCTATATGTAAAATAACCATTACAGTTAACCGTTAAAACTTGCCAAGAGATAGCATGTGTTGCCAAGCAGATGTTGTGATTATTACTCGGTAAAAATTTCTGATGGCATTGAAATTTTATACTTCATCATGAACGACTCCACTATCCCCAATAAATACAATAAGTTATAGGCGGCAGGGTTATGGAACAGGCTTTGCAACAGTATTCACATCACAGCATTAATCGGGAGGCGTTATGGCCGATATCGACATTCTTTCATGTGCTGATTTAAGAGTAGGCGCCGCTGTGAACGATAAACAAAGCGCAGAGCGCCTAGAAGAAGCACTACTGGAAAAAAACTTAGCCGAGCAAAAGCACATCAAAATCATGGATCCGAATGACAAAGACGCTGATGCCCAGTTGAAACAACATAGGGAAAAGGAAATTGGCAGCAATATGCTTAATTGGCACCTTTACCTTGGCTCCATGGGCGTGGTTATTGGATTTCTTGTGGCAGGCGCCTTAGTAAGTTACGGACCGGCTTTTACTCAAGCAAACCCCTACCTCACGTTCATCGCGCTGCTGAGCCCGGGGTTGTTTTTAGGTTTATTCGCATCGGGGTTGATCTCATTACGACCAGACAAGGATGCTTTTAATCAATCGATGACCTCAAGCATCGCTAAGGGTAAATGGGCAATCATAATCAAACCCAACAGTGAATCACAACGCAGTAAAGTGATGAAGTACTTAAAGTCGCATCACAGTGCTCGCGTAATTAGTTAATAACAGGAGGATCAACATGGAAATATTCAACGCTATTAAGCAAGACCATGATCACCAAAGAGCACTACTGTCTATGCTGGTGGACACATCCGGCGACAGCAAAGTCCGAGAGAAATATTATCATGAGTTAAAAGAAGCGCTTGAAGCACACGCCATTGCAGAAGAGCGCTATTTCTACTCACCACTGATGGACAGTGACATGACCATTGAAGATTCTCGCCACGGCATGGCTGAGCACCATGAAATAGATGAGATGATTGCTGATTTGGATAATACGCAATTTTCAGATCCCAGCTGGCTGGCGAAAATGAAGCAATTAAAAGAGAAAGTTGAACACCATCTCAAAGATGAAGAGCAAGCGTTTTTCCAGCGCGCAGGCAAAGTGCTAGACGCAGACGAAAAAGACAGCCTGGCTGATGGTTACCAACAAGAAATGGAGCGTCAGCAGTAGTCCCTTCTTCTCTAACTGCGCATCGTTGTGCGCAGTTAGAGTAATTTGATAATAAGCGCGATTCCCAGCAAAATAAGCAGTGCATTCATTACCTTAACAAAGCGTCCCGGCGCAAGTTTGGCGGCAATCATGATACCTAACTTATTCCCCAGCATAGCCACCGGAATAAAACACAACGCCAGCAATACGTGTTCCAGCTGCAATAACCCAGTGGCGCTAAAGGTCACTAATTTCACCACGTTCATCAGTGCAAAAATCACCGCCACGGTGGCAATATAGCCACTGGTCGATACAGTTCGGCTATTGAAATACACCATTAGCGGCGGACCACCAGCGTGGATCAGGGTGGTGGAGATCCCAGCTAATGTACCAGTTACCCCGGCAAGCACATTGACTTGCTTAGCATTGCTGACTTTGTTGTGACGAAAGAACACGCCGCGAACACCAAATGCCACACTGAGACCGGCAATGGCGACAGTGAGCCAAAATTCGCTCGCCCCTTGTAAAAACACAGTCGCCAATGCAATACCCGCAAAGGTGCCTGGTAACAAACGTTTAAGCTCGGCGTAATGCCATAATTTCCAGTAGCTCTTTAAGCTAAACACATCGGCCACAATAAGCAGCGGCAACATCAAGGCAATGGCATTTTTGGGGCTCATGACCAGTAATAGTAAAGGCACTGAAAATGCCCCTAAAGCCCCCGCAAAGCCAGACTTTGAAATACCACTCAACAACACCACCAGAGCAATGACCAGCAGTTGAGTGGGTTCTGTCTGAAGCACAGAAGTAAATGCAGGCGCGGTCATGGTTTTAATAACACCTCAATCATATCAATACCGCCAGTTAAAAGAGCTCTACTGGTTTACTCACCAGCTTGCTCCAGTTGCATACAGTGGTAACGCAACTCGCCAATAAATGCCCTGGTAGCGGGCCCGAGCCTATCGCCGTCTTTAAAGATCAGATGCAACTGTGCGCGGCGTTGACTTTGCTGAGTCAGTGGCAAAGGTTTCAACTGGCCACTACTAAGCTGTTGCTTTATTGCTGATACCGGCAACCAAGCAAAGCCAAGTCCCTGTGTGATCATGTCTATGGAAGTGGTCATGTGGCTTACCGTCCAGCGCTGGTGAGCGCCCAACCAGCCTTCGTCTTTTTTACGGTTAATGGCAGAATCTCGAACCACGATTTGGCGCTGAGATTTTAAATCCTCAAAGGTCAATTCACGGTTAAATTGGTGCAGTGGGTGTTCTGGGTGAGCCACCGCCATAAACTCAATTTGGCACAGCTCTTCACTAAAGCCATCCGCCAAGGTCACCGGTGAAATGGCAATATCAACATCGGTATTTTGCAATAACTCAGACGCTCCAGTGAGCACCGACTCAACTAATTCAACCCGCAGTAATGGAAACTGTGACGAGGTGTTTTCCAGTACCTTGTACAGCACCTGTTGCGGGAAAATCTCATCCACAGCAATGCGCAATTGCCCTTCAACTCCTTCTGCTAAGGTTTGACCAACGGCTTCTACCTTGGCGGCTTCATCAAGCAAGTAATTTGCTCGACGCAACATCATCTCCCCCGCTTCAGTGAGTTTGGTTCTGCGCCCCTCAATGGTAAAAAGCTGTACTCCTAATCCTTGCTCAATTTTATGCACGGCAGTATGAATGCTGGATTGGCTTTTATGCACTTCTTTTGCCGCTTGGTTAAAGCCACCATACTCCACCACGGCACGGAACATACGCCATTGTTCAAGGGTAATTCTTAACATTCAAAACCTCACTGAGGATATTAGCATCGCCACAAAACCTAAAACATCATCGACTTTTAGTCACTTTTTTACGATAAGCAACCGTGACAATGGCGTTTAACAGCAATAGTAGCAACTACAAAACAGCTATGGCTCACTGTCATATTTCTTTCATATAAAAATAACCTAGCTGTCAACTCGCCTGTTTAGAATCACTTGCCATAGACTCCCCTTGATTATATTGAGTTTGTCAGCGTAGCTTCTAGCTACGCTTTTTTTTGCGCAAAAAAAACGCTGCAATGTGCAGCGCTTTCGAACTTTTAAATATCTACATGCCAGCCGCTGGGTAGAGGTAACTTGCCTGCAGCCCCAGTGGAATGCCAAGCATCCAGTAAATCAATAAGAATATACTCCATCCAATCAAGAAGGCGATGGAATAAGGCAACATCATAGCGATAAGCGTACCAATCCCGGTGGATTTCACGTATTTCTGACAATACACCACCACTAAGGGGAAGTATGGCATTAATGGCGTAATAATATTCGAGCCAGAATCACCTACGCGGTATGCTGCTTGGGTTAAATCCGGTGAAATACCCAGTTGCATCAACATGGGCACGAAAATCGGACCCAGTAACGCCCACTTTGCCGAGCTAGAGCCAACAAAGAGATTCACAAACGCCGTAAGGAAGATAATACCAATCACGGTTACATAGCTCGGCAATGCCAAGGCTTTCAACACTTGTGCCCCTTCAATGGCCAACAACGCACCTAAGTTAGAGTGGCTAAAGGCACTGATGAATAAGGCACAGAAAAACGCCATTACAATGTAATAAGACATGCTGTTCATGGCTTTGGTCATGGCATCAATCATGTCTTTAGAGGTTTTAAAGGTGCCTACCACAAAGCCGTACACGGCACCGGGGATCCAGAATAATAAGAAGATAAGCGGTACAATGGACTGCATTAATGGCGCGCTAAAGTCAGTTAAGGCTCCTGATGGGCTGCGCAGTGCAGAATCTTCACCACTTGATGCATACACCAGTGCAGCAATGCCTGCTAACATCACCAACGAGGCAATTACAAAACCTTTTTTCTCTTTGCTGGTAATCTCACCAAAAGACGGTAAGTCTTCGGTATCGCCATCAATTTGCGTTGATTTAAGGCGTGGTTCAATGATTTTATCGGTGATGTACCAACCTAAAAGCACAATGAACAGGCTTGATGCCGAAGTAAAAAACCAGTTATTTAGTGGGTTAATGGCAATATCAGGGTCGATAATTTGTGCCGCACTTTGGGTAAAGCTTTGCAGTAACGGGTCAATGCCAGATGGGATAAAGTTAGCACTAAAGCCACCGCTCACCCCAGCAAATGCCGCTGCAATCCCCGCCAAAGGATGTCTGTCCATAGCATAAAAAATCACCCCAGCAAGTGGAATTACCAAAACATAACCGGCATCCGTCGCGGTATGGCTGACAATCGCAATAAGGATAATTGAAGGCGTTAACAGTGCTTGCGGAGTGCGTTTAAGCATGATTTTCAGGCCGGTATTGATATAGCCTGAATGCTCAGCAACCCCAACACCCAGCATGGCAACCAGTACCACTCCTAAAGGCGCAAAGCCGGTAAAAGTTTTCACCATGGTCGCTAAAAAACCAGCCATGGCGTTCGGGTCTAACAGATTGTTAACCACAATTGCTTGGTTGGTTCTGGGATCGATGGCGCTAAACTCAACGCCAGAAAACAGCCATGACAATAACCAAATTAAGATCATTGCTGAAAGAAATATAATCGCCGGATCGGGAAGCTTGTTCCCCACCCGTTCAATACCGTTTAAAAAACGGGTAATTGCAGAGTTTTGCTCGTTCGCTTGTTGTGTTTCCTGCATACCATTGCCCTGAGAAAAAAATTGCTTAACCATAACTTACTATTTACATATTAAGCAAGTCTACGTTCCGTGAAGAGAAACTCTTTGCTGCTTTAATATCCAGTTTCATTGATTTTTTGTCTTACATCAGCGCCAAGCCATTTTTTTCATCTATTATTGTTCAGTCCCTTTTGTTTCATGGTGTTGTTTATGATTGAACTCGACGATAAAGTGTTAGCCGACGTTAAACAAGGTTTTACTCTGCCACCCAAACCCAGTGTGCTCGCACAACTACAAGATGCCTTAGAGAGTGAACCGCAAAATTTAAATCAGGTAGCCGACATTATTGCCAAAGACGTCGCCACCTCAGCGGCGGTATTAAAAATCATCAATTCTCCCTTGTATGGCTTAAGTCGCACTGTCACCGATGTCAAACAAGCTGTGGTTTTTTTAGGGCTAGATTCTATATGCCAGTTGGTGACCGGATTTTTGCTTAAGCAATCCTTTGAGCAAAGTAAATGCTGTATTAGTCTCGAGCGCTTTTGGGATAACGCCAGTGACATCGCCGACAGCATTATCGTGATTGGCAATAAGTTAAAATCTCGCGTCCCCATAGAAAACTTACATTTATTAGGGCTATTCCACGATGCCGGTATCGCCGCCATGGCGGTAAATTACAGTGATTATATGGAAACCTTGATTGCGGCAAACAAGGATTATGAGCGATTATTAGTGGATCATGAAGAGCAAAAGTATCGCACCAATCATGCGGTGATTGGCTACTACCTCGCCAGTTCCTGGAATTTACCTAAGTCCATCTGTCAGCTGATTTTATGCCACCATGACCCCAGTTTCTTAGTCAATTGCAAAGACCAAGATCAACAATTGGCGTTTGCAGCGCTGAAAATGGCCGAAAACTTTGTCCATATTAATAAGCGCTTTGTCGCCGCTCCTGACTGGCATTTAATGAAAGAAGAGGTACTTAAAGTACTCAACCTCGATGAAGACGACTATCAAGATATTAAAGAAGACTTAGAGGAGTACTTTTTAGAGTACTCCTAATTCGCAACATTGCCGTCGCAGCCAAAACTTCGTAGACTGTGCTGAAAAAATATAAGGAAATCAGATTGTCAGCACTTCATTCCCTGCAACAAAAGATGGCCGCATTTGGTCCTGGAATTCTTATGGCCACCGCCGCTATCGGTGGCTCGCACTTAGTGTCGTCAACCCAAGCTGGAGCACTGTTTGGCTCTCAACTTATCTGGCTGATTGTATTGGTAAACGTCATTAAATACCCTTTCTTTAAGTTTGCCGTAACCTACACCTGTGAACAGCAAAAGACGGTTGTGGAAGGATACTATCAACACTATCGCTTTGGCTTTAAGGTGTTTGTGTTGCTCAACAGCTTTGCCGCCATCGTCAATACCGCAGGCGTAGTCTTGCTTACTGCCAGTTTATTAAGTTATAGCCTGCCATTTAGCATTAATATTGAATTGTTGAGCTTAGCGTTATTAGTGCTGTGCCTGAGTATGTTACTTATTGGTCATTATAAGCTCCTCGATTTAACCAGTAAGTGGGTGATGCTGATTTTAACCCTCGCCACTTTGGCTGCACTGGTGATTGCCGTGATTAATGGCCCCGCTCATGCGCCTCCTGCCAATCCCGTATCGCCTTTTGATATTGCACTATTGGGCTTTTTAGTGGCATTAATGGGCTGGATGCCAGCCCCGATTGAAATTTCAGCCATCAATTCTGCCTGGTTAAAAACCAAAATGGTCAAAGCCAAACTCACTCCTGGGCAAATTATGCTGGACTTTAAAGTGGGGTATTTTGTTACTGTGGCGCTGGCGGTGGTGTTTGTCGTGCTTGGCATGCTGATGCAATATGGTCAGAATAAGCCTATCGAGTTAGCGGGCATTGCGTTTTCTCAGCAGCTCATCGATATGTACGCCAATACCATTGGCGAGTGGTCCCGTTGGCTTATTGCTGCTGTGGCTGTGCTGTGCATGTTTGGCACCACGATTACGGTGTTAGACGGCTACGCCCGAGTGCTCAGTGAAGCAGTGAAATTATTTAAACCCCAACGTAACACTAACCCCTACACGGCGATTGTCTTACTGCAAGCCACTTTGGGCTTATTGCTGGTGTTGTTTTTTAAGGCGGACTTAAAGAGCATGTTAATGTTTGCCATGACCTCGGCGTTCGTCACCACGCCAATTTTTGCGGCAATGAACTTAGGGCTGGTGCGTGGAGCGCTGTTTCAAAAGCAAACATGGGCAGTTAAACTTTTGACTTATATTGGTTTATTTTACCTGTTTGGCTTTGCGTTGGGGTATTTATATTGGCAGTTTATTTATCGCTAGTGCCCTACCGCTGTAAGGCACTGGCTAATTCGAGTGCAGGCTTACTTAGCTAGGCGCTGCACTTGTTCCCAAATGGCCACAACCAGCGCCTTATCCTCTTCATTTAGCTCACCATTACGGTACGCCTTAACTAAGCTTTCTTCCACATGTTGGTTAAGCTCAGCAATAGACAACTCGGCTTGTTCCACTTGTGCATAGCCTACTGCTAGGTCAAAGTGACCTCGCAGGTAACCACCAGCAAACAGTTCATCGTCGCTGGCTCTATCCACTAAGTCATCAAAAAACTGTTGTGCTTGCTCGATATATTCATTCATTGACATAGGTATTCCTAGATTATTCTTGATGACCCACCGCATACATCACGTGGTCGTTAAACCCCGTGATCACCTTGATAAAACCAGACAAGCTTTCGTCTAAGGCTTCATCTCCGGTGTCGGCAATTAATGGCCTGCCTGCTAAGGCTTTTAACTTGGTTTTGGTGGCAATAACAATGATGTTGTCTTTGCCTACCCGTTTGATTAATTCTGGGCTCAGTTGCTGGTTACCGCGGCCAAAAATATGGCCTTGCCCGCCAATTAGAGTAATAACAATTTTGCTGTGTTCGTCGACGTAATCCAGTAACTGGCTGGCGGTTTGATCTTGCGCCACTAGCTCTTGATCTTTGACCACATCCACCCCCAGCAGGGTGTTTTCTAAGCCCATTTCCGCCATTACAGCAGCAACGGTGGAACCAGAACCCATAATGTAGGTCTCATGCTCTTCCATTTCAGAAACCACATACGCCGCAATATCGGCAAGCACCAGTTCGTCACTCTCTTTACCGCCATTTTTCACGGCTTGAACGTACCTAAGCTCAGTCGGCACCTGCATTTCACCATAGCGCTTAGCCTTGACCGTGCCCTGACGAAACGCTTGCTCATCAATGTCCATAACATCGGCTTCAGAAATCGATACTAACTCACCAGACACCAGCAATTGCACAACTCGACCAGCGGCCTTTGGCGTAATAGCATAAACGCCGCTGTGAATTTTACAGCCTGCGGGGATCCCTAAAACCGGACAGGCATCCGCCACCGCGTGACAAATATTGCGTGCCGTGCCATCGCCACCGGCAAAGAGAATAAGGTCCACGTCTTGCTCAAGCAGCTTTTTGGCTGCCTGCTCTGTGTCTTCTGCGCAGGTGCTCGCTGACTGCGGCTGATACACCACGGTGGTGTCAAAGCCCAGTTGCTCGGCAACCGTCTGTCCCATTTCACCTGAAACTGTGTAAATGCTAATTTGCGCTTGCTGCTCTAGCAGCTCTTTTAACGCCGTGGCAGCGCGGAGATTGGCTTTGGGTGTGGCCCCAAGCGCGATAGCCTTTTGTGCGGTATCGACACCATCACTGCCTTTGAGGGCAACACTGCCACCTAACCCTGCAACGGGGTTGACGATTAAACCAAGTTTAAATTGCATCTTCGCACTCCAAGGTAATGTCGGCAGGGATCTGCCACACAAACTGACTCGGCTGCAACGGCCAAGGGGTTTGGTAAAATTCACTTAAGGCGTTGAGTAGCATTTGCGTACGGCGATTAAAGCCCGATTGCAACAGCTGCAATACCTGTTGGTGTACGCGCTGCTGAAAGCTAAAGCGGCAAGTCTGTGCACCATTTAGGTTGTCCACAGAGACATTGAAGTTAAAGCCTGCAGCCACGCTCAGTGCCCATTCAATGGCCTGGGGTTTCACTTCCACTTGCTCAAACGCCAGTTGCTGGGCTTTGTCGCGGCCATCAGGGCAATACCAATAGCCATAGTCTTCTTGATCACGGCGTTTTGCCCCTGCCACCAACCAATGGGCTATTTCATGTAAGGCGCTGGCATAAAAACCATGGGCAAACACGATACGGTGATGGCGATGCTCGGCATCGGCAGGCAAGTAAATTGGCTCGTCATCACCGGCGACCAGTTCGGTATTCAATTCAGTCAAAAATAGACCGTTAAAAATGCGTATCAGATCGGTTATTTGGTGCATCAAACTTCGCCACAACAAAACTCTGGGCGCAGATTGTAAGGTTTTTACCCCCTAATGTAAAAGGGGCTAACCAGCTTATGGTCATCGCTTTATTTTTTGCAAGCGGGTTTCAGCAACAAAAAAGCCGCTTTGCAGCGGCTTTAGACAACAAGAGAAATAGGTGGTTAGTAATACCCTTTCCCGGATTCTGACTTAGCCACCAAGGCTTCAGCAGGTGTAAATGCTGGATTATCAACGGCATACGTTGATAGTTCAGAGCACAATTTGCTGGCACCTTTTTTATCGATGTAGCTAAATGGACCACCCATAAACGGTGGGAAACCAATACCAAAAATGGCACCAATATCACCATCACGAGCGTTGCGAACAATGCCTTCATCCAAACAGCGCGCCGCTTCATTAAGCATCTGGGCAACACAACGGTTGGCAATTTCTTGCTTGTTCAATTTAGGTGAAGTGGTAATGCCTAGCAGCTCATAGACTGACTCGTCCACTTGCTTGCCTTTTTTACCTTGGTAGTTATAGAAGCCACGACCGGTTTTACGACCTAAGCGTTTTGCTTCAATCATGCGGGCAAAAGCATCAGGCGCTTTAAAACGCTCACCCAGTTCTTTTTCTAAAATCGGCGCTATTTTAGAACCAATATCAACGCCCACTTCATCAAGTAAGGCCAACGGCCCTACTGGGAAGCCAAACTCAACCAAGGCTTGGTCAATTTTCTCGATGGGTTCACCGGCCAACAATAAATTCGCCGCTTCATTAACGTAAGGCGCTAAAATACGGTTAACGTAAAAGCCCGCTTTATCTTTTACCACAATTGGCGTTTTACCTTGCTTACGGGCAAAAGACACCGTACGAGCAATGACGTCTTCACTGGTGCCTTCATGAGGAATGATCTCCACCAGTGGCATTTTCTCAACCGGTGAGAAGTAATGCAGACCAATGACGTTTTCTGGACGTGCGGCTTTTTCTGCAATTTGGGCAATCGGTAGAGATGAGGTGTTACTAGCAAAAATGGTATTGTCACTGCATTCACGCTCAATGTCCGCAACCATAGATTGCTTCAGCTCTAGATCTTCAAATACCGCCTCTATCACCATGTCGGTGTGCTTAAAGCCAGAATAGTCGGTGGTGCCAGTGATCATGTTCAGCGTAGATTGCATCTCAGCTTTCGAAATAATACGGCGCTTTTGACGTTTTGTGAGGATCTTATAGGTGTAATTTAAAGCATTGCTGATCCCTTGGTGGCTAACGTCTTTAATACGCACCGGAGTGCCTGCTTTCACCGCACTGACATGGGTAATACCAGCGCCCATTAAGCCCCCGCCTAGCACCGCAGTACGCTTGATAGGTGCTAACTCGTCACTTTGGAATTCTTTTTTCATTTCCGTGGTGGCGAAGAAAATACCGCGCAGTGCCTTTGATACCTCAGACATCACCAAATCGGCAAAGCCTTCTGCTTCTGTTTTGTACGCCTTTAGCTTATCCAGCTCAACAGACGCTCTTACCGCTTTGATAATCGCCGCTGGTGCAGGGTAATGACCGCCAGTTTTTTTATCGACGTTTTCTTGCGCTTTTTTGAAAATGATATTGCGACCAAATGGATTTGACTCTAACAATTGGCTGATGCGATCCAATTTCGGCTTACGTGGCTTTGGCTTGCCTTGGCGTGCCAATTTAATCGCCACCTCCAACAAAATGCTTTGTGGTACTGCATCGTCCACTAAGCCGGCTTTTTTCGCTTGCTTAGCACGAACCTGCTTACCGGTTAGCATCCACTCTAGCGCTTTTTGGATCCCCACCAATTTTGGTAAACGCTGCGTACCACCGCCACCAGGCAGTAAGCCCAATTGCACTTCTGGTAGACCCAGCTTGGTTTTGCCATCATCGGTGCAAACCCGGTAATCACACGCCATAGCGAACTCTAAGCCACCGCCAAGCGCAGGGCCGTGAATGGCAGCAACGGTTGGAAATGGCAATTCCGCCATTTTGAAAAAGGCTTTTTGACACATTTCAGACAGTGCCAAGGCATCATCGCGAGTGTTGGCGTTATCCAGCATTTTGATATCCGCGCCGGCGATAAAGTTATCGTCTTTACCACTGATAAACACCATACCGGTGACGTCGTCTTCTTTGCCTTTTGCAATAAGCTGCAATAACTCATCGGCGAAAGAGTCACGCAAGGTGTTCATCTTTTCATCGGGCACATCAATGGTAACAATGGCTACGCGATGTTCGTTTAGTTCATAAGAAAATACTGACATTATGCGCTCTCCAATACAAATGCTGCTCCAAGACCACCTGCGGCACACGCTGTGGTCAGTGCAAGTCCGCCACCACGACGCTTAAGTTCATGTAAGCTCTGAGTGATCAAACGTGCCCCTGTGGCTGCAAACGGGTGACCATAAGCCAGTGAGCCACCGTTGACATTGAATTTATCCATGTCAATTTCACCTATGGCTTTGCTGCGACCTAATTGCTCTTGGGCAAACTTGTCGGAGGCGAACATTTTCATGTTAGCTAAGGCTTGCGCGGCAAACGCTTCGTGCATTTCAATCAGATCTAAATCGGCTAATGTGATCCCCGCACGCTCAAGTGCTACCGGCGTTGAATGTGCCGGACCCATTAGCATGTCTTCTTGCACACCAATGGCCGAGAACGCAAAGCTACGGACATAGCCTAAAATATCGTAACCCAGAGCTTTGGCTTTGCTTTCACTCATCATCAGCACCGCTGCGGCACCATCAGTAAGTGGTGTGGCATTCGCCGCCGTCACCGAGCCGTGTTTTCTATCAAACACCGGCTTCAACTTGGCATAGCCTTCCAGTGACGAGTTCTCACGAATGTTATTGTCTTTATCAATAAAGCTCTTATAAGGCTCTACGTGCGCGGCCATAACTTCTTGATCCAATAGCCCTTCAGACCAAGCTTTCGCTGCCAGGCTGTGTGAGCGATGCGCCATAGCATCTTGATCGGCACGGCTAATACCATGGGTTTTCGCCATTTGCTCGGCGGTTTGTCCCATCGACAGCCCAGTTGAGTATTCCGCAACAGCAGGAGGAACAGGCATTAAGTCTTTCAATCTTAATTTTGAGAAAATCTGTAGTCGTTGCTTTAAGGTACGCGCCTTGTTTAGGTCGACTAAGCTGCCAGCTAATTTTTTACTTACGCCAATTGGTAGTACCGACGACGAGTCTGCACCACCAGCAACGCCCACGTTAACCTGACCAGAGATGATGCTTTCGGCGACATTGGCAATGGCTTGGAAACTGGTAGCGCAGGCTCGCGACACCGAGTAAGCGTCTACTGATACCGGCATGCCAGTGCCTAAGACGATTTCACGTGCAATGTTTGGCGCTTCTGGCATCTGCACCACTTGACCGAAGACAAGTTGGTCGATTTCTTTGCGGTCGAAGTTCAGACGCTCAAGCATCTCATTGACCACGATTTTACCTAGATCAAGTGCTGGCACATGGTGAAAGGCCGTTGCTTGTTTCGCAAATGGCGTACGCAGGCCACTTACAATGGCGATACGGTCGCCTTTAGCTGTTTTTAGTATGTTTTGTTCAGACATGAATTTGCTCTCC
Source organism: Pseudoalteromonas 'SMAR' (assembly GCF_048515945.1). Classification (NCBI taxonomy): domain Bacteria; kingdom Pseudomonadati; phylum Pseudomonadota; class Gammaproteobacteria; order Alteromonadales; family Pseudoalteromonadaceae; genus Pseudoalteromonas; species Pseudoalteromonas 'SMAR'. Next base: position 30,655 of record NZ_JBLWMW010000014.1, on the reverse strand, counting down.
CGCTGACAGGTCTGACCTGTTAATTTCCTCCGATTCTAAACAACCAAACCCGAGTTGCCAATAGCAAAACACGAATTGGGTGTTTTTCAAACCGTAAAGGACTACTTTAGTTGCTTTTTTAAACAATCACAAAGTATTTGAAATTGTTATTGAAAATTTATGAACTTTTGCAAAATTGCCGGTCTAATCCCCTTGATTATTGGCACCAAGTCCATATAACTAAGTTAATTTTTTCGCGAGAAAAGGCAGTCACATGGCAGTAAACGAATTTACGCAACTAAAACACTATTTAGATACGCAAATCCTAGGACAAAGCGCGCTTACCGAAGCCTTGCTTATCACGTTACTGGCCGACGGGCATTTGTTGGTTGAAGGACCGCCGGGCCTAGCTAAAACCCGAGCAGTGAATGCTCTGGCCAAAGGCATAGAAGGCAGCTTTCAGCGGGTACAGTTTACCCCCGACTTATTGCCCTCTGACATTACGGGTACCGATATTTACCGCCAACAAACCAATGAGTTTGTGTTTGAAAAAGGGCCTTTGTTCCACAGCCTCATCTTGGCGGATGAAATCAACCGGGCACCGGCCAAAGTTCAGTCTGCCCTGCTAGAAGCCATGGCAGAAAGACAGATAACCGTAGGTAAAAACACCTACACTTTGCCCGAGTTATTTATGGTAATGGCAACCCAGAACCCGCTCGAGCAAGAAGGTACTTACCCACTGCCTGAAGCACAGCTAGACCGCTTCTTATTACACCTAAACATCGATTACCCAGATGCCGAAACTGAATTGGATATTTTACGTCTCACCCGCGGCGAAGCATTAGAGCAAGCAACCGCCAGCTTTAGCGCCATTAGCCAAGAAACCTTGTTTGCAGCACGTAAAAAAGTACTGGCGCTGCACCTTGCAGAGCCTCTGGAGCAGTATTTAGTGCAACTAATTGTTGCCACCAGAGAGCCTGCCAAGTTCGATGCTCAATTAGCCAGCTGGCTTGATTATGGCGCCAGCCCCCGAGCTACTATCGCCTTAGATAAATGCGCCCGGGCCCATGCTTGGTTACAACAACGGGACTTTGTCACCCCAGAAGACATTCAGGCTGTGGTGCACAACGTGTTACGCCATCGCATTATTCTTAGCTATGAAGCCCAAGCCGATGGCGTAAGCAAAGACCAAGTGATCAGCAAAATCTTAGAATTGATTGCTGTACCTTAAGCCGTTATGAAAAAAGAAAAGCCGTTTGATGCATTACAATGGTTTAATGAAAGTCACAGTGATGGCGCTTCACTGAACTTAAAAGAGCTGTTGTACTATAAATCGAAAGCGCATTTATTGTCGCTGCGTCCCCGTGGCAAGGTCAAAAGTGCCCAAGCAGGCCAATACCTTGCCCCACACAAAGGCCGTGGAATGGAATTTGCGGAAGTAAGACAGTATCAATATGGTGATGATATTCGTGCCATTGATTGGCGCGTCACCGCCCGTACCGGTGAAACCCACACCAAGTTATTCCAAGAAGAAAAAGAACGCCCAGTATTTGTCTTTTGCGACTTGTCTGCCAGCATGCTGTTTGGCTCACAATTGCTATTAAAGTCAGTTCTGGCAGCGCATTTAAGCTCACTAGTGGCTTGGTCTGCTTGTGCCCGTGGTGACCGTGTTGGTGGCGTGGTATTTAATGACCAGCATCACCACGAGTTAAAGCCCATGGCCCGCGACCGTGGTGTGTTGGCATTAGCGCATCAACTGTGTAGTTTGCATCAACAAGCTTTAGAGAGCCGCGATGCAGCGACCAATGGCCACCGTTTTAATGAAAACTTAAAACGACTGGTTCATTTAGCCAAGCCCGGTAGCTTAATTTACTTAGTCTCAGACTTCACCGCGCTTGATGAAGACAGTTTCAAATTGCTAGAGCGTGCCACACGCCATAATGAAGTCATTGCCTGTATGATAACCGACCCATTTGAACGGCAACTGCCGCATTATGGCCAAGCCATTGAAGCCACTGACGGGGGCAATAAATGGACCTTGCCATTAATGGATCAACAGTTTCGAGAGCAGTTTTCGCACCACGCCGAGCGCTTTTTTGAGCAGCAGATAGCGCTGTTGCGACGCTCTGGCATGACTTTACAACACTATGATGCATCTCTACCAATCGAATTACAGTTAGTGAGGGGTTAAATGCAAGCGGATCCGTTAGCACAACTTAACGACGTAGTTGTGCCACAAAGCGTAAGCTGGTGGCCACTGTCCTATCCCATGTGGGCGCTGATCGGCACCATTGTATTACTGCTAGTATTCATTTGTCGCTATTTTTACCTTCGGCAACAGCACCTGCGTGCCAAAAAGCATGCCGTTAAACTAAGTACTTCTGCGCAATCAGCACAAGAGTTACATTTAATTCTAAAACGCTTAGTGAAACACTATTACGGTGAACAGTATGCCAGTCTCAGTGCTGAGCCTTGGCTTGAGTTTCAAGCCAAGGTCACCAAAGCCGCGTTAACTCGCCAAGAACTCGACTCACTCTATTCCCCTAATCCAAGTGCGACCTTACAAGCAAAGCTTATCACCGCGATTAAAACCTTTAACGTTAAGGAGAAGCGCTATGTTTGAGTTTGCTTGGCCTTGGGCGTTTTTATTGTTGCCTTTGCCTTGGCTCATTGCCAAATTTAAACCCAGTAAAGCTCAGGCTGGCATTAAGCTACGCATTCCAAGCTTGGCTAAAATGGCCATTGCAGGCCACTCACAACTGCAACCAAGAAAGTCGATAAACTGGTTAGAGGCATTAGTTTGGCTGCTGCTGGTAATTGCAGCTGCTAACCCAACGTGGTTGGACGACCCTATCGTAGTGCCAAACGAAGGCAGAGACATTATGCTCGCCGTTGACCTATCGGCCTCGATGACAGAGCAAGATATGGACTATCAAGGTCGCAGTGTCGACCGCCTTTCGGTGGTGAAAGCCGTGGTCAGTGACTTTATTACTGAGCGCCAAGGCGACCGCTTAGGCCTTATCCTGTTTGGCGACACGGCGTTTTTGCAAACGCCATTAACCCGAGATCTCAACACCGTGAGTCAAATGCTCAGTGAAGCACAAATTGGTTTAGTTGGCCGTGCCACCGCCATTGGCGATGCCATTGGTTTAGCCGTAAAGCGCTTTGGTGAGCGCGAGCAAAGCAATAAAATTTTAATTTTGCTCACCGATGGTCAAAACACCGCCGGTAATTTGGAGCCCGATGAAGCCCTAGTGTTGGCCCGCGAAGAAGGCATAAAAGTGTATACCATTGGCGTTGGCTCTGATGGCAAGCGTGGTTTTGGGCTATTTGGCTTCAACTCCATGGCGGGCAGCAGTATTGATGAAAAAACCTTACAACACATCGCTAAAGAAACCGGTGGCCAATATTTTCGTGCCAAAGATGTCGCCGGGTTACAGCAAATATATGCCATGCTCGATCAACTTGAGCCGATCAGTGACGAAACCCAAACGTTTCGACCCAAACTGGCATTATTCTATTGGCCGCTATTGGCAGTGCTAACCTTGGTGTTTTTAGCGCGCTGCAGTGTTGTTTTAACAGCCTGGCTGCGGAGGTAACCTGATGGAATTTGAATTTATCCGTCCACAGCTACTGTGGCTATTACTACCTTGGATGCTATACAGCCTGCTTCACTGGCGCAACCAAGGCGCTAAGCAGTCGCAACAGTTAATTGCGCCACACTTAGCTCAGGTGGTGATGGGTGAGCAAAAAAAGCCTGGCCAAAAGCACATTTCAGCTTGGCTTAGTATTGCCTTTTTCTTGCTTGCTATTATCGCCATTGCGGGCCCGAGTATTGAAAAGCGTGAAGTGCCAGTGTTTAAAACTCAAGCACCTCGAGTCATGGTAATGGACATGTCATACTCTATGTATGCCACCGATATTGCTCCAAACCGCTTAACCCAAGCCCGTTTTAAAGCCTTAGATTTATTACAACTGTTTAAAGAAGGCGAAACCGGGTTAATTGCTTACGCAGGAGATGCCTTTACCGTATCACCATTAACCACCGATGTTACGACCTTAGAAAACCTAATTCCAAGCCTCAGCCCTGAAATCATGCCCAGCAAAGGCTCGAACGTGCTTGCCGGAATTGACCAAGCCGTGAGTCTACTTAAAGGTGCAGGGTTTGATCGTGGCAGCATTGTCTTGCTCACCGATGGTATTGAACAAAATGAAAGCGAAGACATTCGGGCTTTACTCCAAGGCAGTAACTTTACCCTCAGTGTATACGGCATTGGCAGCGCTGCAGGAGCGCCCATCAACTTACCTGAAGGGGGCTTTCTAAAAGACCAATATGGTCAGATAGTGGTACCAAAATTGGTTAAAAGTAGATTACAAAAGCTCGCAGCCAGCCAAGACGGTGTGTATGCCAGTTATACTGCTGATGGTCGCGATATCCAGGCCTTTAAGCCCAGTGCCAGTAACGCCAAACCCAGTGATGAGCAACAAACCAACACCAAGTGGCGCATTGACGCTGGCGTTTATTTACTGGTTTTATTAATTCCTATGGCACTGCTGTTACTGCGCAATCACGCCATCGCAATTAGCACGGTACTGTTGGTGTGTTTGTTCCCACAACAACACGCCTATGCTGCACAGTGGTCTCAATGGTTTAAAAACACAGATCAGAACGCCCTTGCGGCCTATCAAAATGATGATTATGACCAAGCCAGTCATGCCAGCAACTCGGTATTAAAAGGCGCGGCATTATATAAAAAAGGTGACTTTCAGCAGGCGGCCGATGTATTACGCCAGCAACCCTCTGCTGAGGCTCAATATAACCTTGGTAATGCGCTGGCGAAACTCGGTCAGCTTGATGACGCCATTGCAGCCTACGACCGGGCATTGGCTAAGCAGCCAGATTTCGAGCAAGCGCAACAAAATAAGGCACTCGTGCAACAGTTAAAGGATCAGCAAGAGCAACAAGGTCAACAGGACCAACAAGGTCAGCAGGACCAACAAGGTCAGCAGGACCAACAAGGTCAGCAAGACCAACAAGGTCAGCAGGACCAACAAGGTCAGCAAGACCAACAAGGTCAGCAAAACCAACAAGGCCAGCAAGACCAACCAGGTCAGCAAAACCAACAAGGTCAGCAAGACCAACAAGATCAGCAAGACCAACAAGATCAGCAACACCAACAAGGTCAGCAAGGCCAACAAGGTCAGCAACACCAACAAGGTCAGCAAGGCCAACAAGGTCAGCAGGACCAACAAGATCAGCAACAGCAATCCGACGGCAATAGTCAGGAGAATAATAATCAGCCAGAACTGGCTGCCAATGCAGATCCAGAGCCTGGTCAACCACAACAGCAACCAGCGGATCCCAGTGAAGTCACGGCTGACGCTAAAGCGCAACCACAATCACAACAACAGCAACAACAAGCAGACAAGATGATGGCGCAGCAAGGCCGCGAACTGACCCCAGAAGAAATAGAAAAGGCACAGCAACTTAATCAGCTGCTACGCAAAGTGCCAGACGATCCTGCAATCTTATTGAGAAATAAAATGCTACTAGAATCACAACAGCGTAAACAAAGACGTCTACCTCGAGGAGTTGAAAAATCATGGTAACACGTATTCTATTGCTATTGTCTTTGTTGATATCGAGTCAAGCGGCACTGGCTTTGGATAATTTAACTGCTAGTGTCGATAAAAACCCAGTGCTTGCTGGCGAATACTTTACCCTCACCATCACCGCCGAAGGTAAAGTGAAAGGCACCATTCCAGACGTTTCAGCCTTGAGCCAGAACTTTGTCACCAGTCCAGTAAGCACCAGTTCGCGCACCAGTATTATTAATGGCAGTATGACCAGCTCAACCAGTTGGCAAGTGCAACTGGTTGCCCGCACCCCAGGTGAGTACACTATTCCGGCCTTTGAGGTCGATGGTGCCAAAACCCAGCCCATCACCCTCAATGTGGTAGCGCAACAAGACGATGAGCAAAGCAAGGATATTTTCGTTAAAGCAACGCTCGATAGCACCAACCTTTATGTACAACAAGCTGGACTGTATACCGTTAAGCTTTATATCGGCCAAGACTTACTAGACGGTCAATTAAGTGCCCCAGAAGCCGAGGGTGCCACTGTGACTCAGCTGGGCAAACAGCAAGAAGAATATGAAATCGTTGATGGCCGTCGTTATATGGTGATCACCAGAGAATACATGCTGCAGCCACAAAGAAGTGGTGACATCACCATACAACCACCGGTATTTAACGGCCAAGTCCGCGAAGGGTATCGCCGCATGGCTGTCTCTGCAGTGGCTGAAGCCATCGAGTTGACGGTCAACCCCATCCCCAGTGAACACGCTGATAATTGGCTGCCCAGTGAGTACGTCAACTTTTCCGCTGAATGGCAACCGCAAGACACCAATGTAACCGTGGGCACGCCACTGACACGTACTTTCACTTTAACCGCAGTAGGTGTGACTAAGGAGCAGCTACCTGAGCTTAATATGGAAGAGGTGGAAGGCTTTAGGATCTACCCAGATACCTCTGAGCGTAAACAAATTACTCGCGATGGCAAAGTGATTTCACAACTGCTGGTGTCTTTTGCTTATTTGCCCCAACGCTCAGGTGAGTTTGTTTTGCCAGAAGTTTCCTTGCCTTGGTTTAACACCGTCACTAAGCGCCAAGAATTTGCGACCTTACCGGCCAAAAATATCACCATCAAAGCAGATCCAAATCAAAGTAAAACGGTGGCGCCAACCAGCAGCAGTGAAAGCGCCGCTAGTGCGCTAACAGACTCTGCAACAACAGCCGAAACCACAGTGCAAAACCACATTCCGCAGTGGCTATGGTTAATTACTGCACTAGGCTATCTGTTATGGCTGGCCACGGTTGTGGCTTGGTGGTTATTCCATAAGGCGCGCCCAACCGCCAAACCACTTGCCCAAGCTGAAGTCAATCAGCCACGTAATATGGGTTTTGCAGACGCAGTCAAAAAGGACGATCCTCAGGCTTTTTATCAAGCCCTGCTGGCATACCTACACCAGCAACAGCAAAGCTTGTCTGACTGGCTAAAAACTCAACCTAGTGAAGTGCAAAGCCAAGTGCATGCCTTGCAAGCCAGTCTATATGGCAAAGGTACTGGCGAGATAAACTTAAAAAGCTTATACCAAGCACTGCAAAAAGCAGAGAAAGCACACTTACAACAACAAAGTACAACACCGCTAGACAGTTTATACTAAAGCAAAGCGCCATTTGGCGCTTTTCTTTTATGGCTCTGTTATGCTTAATTAGCTCAGTAAACAAAAAAATGCATAATTGATGAAATAAACCTGCAATAAGGTAGGTCTTGTAAATATGACCAGTAAACAAACCCATTATGAGTCGCTGGTTCGGGCATATCACAAAGAGCTCTATAAGTTCGCTTATTGGTTGTCAGGTGATCCGACAATAGCAGAAGACTTAGTCCAAGAAACTTTTTTGCGGGCTTGGCGCGCGCTTGACTCTTTACAAGAGAAAGACGCCGCCAAGCCGTGGTTATTAACTATTTTACGACGAGAAAACGCCCGACGCTTTGAGCGCAAACAGTTTGATTACAGCGATGTTGAGCAAGATACCTTAGTCGATGAGCGCAGTAGCAGTTTAGACGACAGCGCTGAGCAAGCCGTGGTGCAACGTCAAATTGCAGCACTTGCCACCGAATATAAGGAACCTTTGTTATTACAAGTGGTGATGGGTTGCTCTGGCGATGAGATCGCTACTATTTTGGAGTTAAACAAAAACACCGTAATGACTCGCCTCTACCGGGCCAGAAATCAATTAAAAGAGGCATTAAAAGCAGGCTATGAACCAATTAAGGGGGCATCAAATTGATGGATGAACTCGAATTTAGGCGTCGATTATTCGCCGATCCACACGATGAAGAAGTTATCGCGGCGGCCAAAGCCCAGCCAGAATTACAGCGCATTGTCACTGAAATGCAGCAGTTCGATGAGTTTCTCAATCAGTCGATGGCAATCGAAGTACCGGATGATTTGGCCGATAAAATTATCGCCAAACAAAAGGCCGAAGTGGCCAATAACCAAGAGCACGGCAAAGTGAGCTGGTTTAGACGAGCAACTATGCCCTTTGCTGTGGCTGCCAGTACGCTTTTTGCAGCACTCATTTTTTATTTTGGCGGCTTTGGCGAACCGCTGAATACCGGGCAACATGCGCTGGCGCATGTCTATCATGAATCCAGCGCTCTTAAGCGCGAAGATGCCATTCCATTGCAGCAAGTGAATGAAAAGCTTGCCATGTTTGGTGGTAAATTTGATGACTTGCCGGGCAAAGTGGTGTTTGCCACTTTTTGTAATTTTAAAGGACAAAAGAGTCTGCACTTAGTGATGCAATCCGAGTTTGGTCCTTTAACTGTGTTTGTGGTGCCCACCGGACAACAAGCCACCCTTGATGGCAGTGACCAGTTTTCAGATAACCGTTTTTCCGGCTTGATTGCCTACAACGATAGAGCCAATACCATTTTGGTTGGCGATAAGAGTGCCCCATTGCAACACTTCCAGTCCGCGGTGCAAACCTCTTTGCGCTGGCTATAACGCGGTAAATGGGCGCTTAGCGCCCATTTATTAAAACCGTCTTACAACGGCTATTTCAAAGCATCAGCAACTTCATTACAATAGCATCAGTTTATTTTTAGATAGGAAAATCATGAAAAATTTCATTGTTTTATTCACTTTGTTAGCCTTAGTGATTGGTACTAGCTTTGATGCTGAAGCCAGAAAAAAGTTTGGTAAGCGCAGTAGCGGTAAAACCCACCAAACCACCACTACCCAGCAAAAGAAAGTGGATACCCAAACTCTTAATAGCAAAACCACCAAAACCAAGTCGAGCAAAAAGGGGATCATGGGTGGCATTTTAGGCGGCTTATTGGCCGGTGGCTTAATTGCAGCCATGCTAGGTGACGACTTTGAGGGCTTTCAACTGCTAGAGATGCTTCTGCTTGCTGGTGCGGCCTTTTTTATTTTTAAATTAGTAAAATCGGCATTACTAAAGCGCCAACACCCAGGCTATGCTGGCGCAGCACCGCACTCATCTAACTACAACTCGCAACAATTCCAATCTAGCCAATCTAGTCCCCAAAGCTCTGGTGGTGGGTTTGGCGCGACGTCTGTGCCACTGAACTTACCCCGCGATTTCGATATTAATGGCTTCTTACAAGGGGCAAGACAACATTATCAAACCATACAAAAAGCGTGGAATGACAATGATTTCGCCACTATCTCAGAGTACTTAAGTCCGGAGCTTGTGGCTGAGTTTAAACAAGACCGCGAAGCCCAAGGCGATGTAAAGACGGAAGTGATGTTTGTCGATGCCGAAATGGTACGTGCTGATACTCACCCCCATGTTTGGGAAATCAGCGTGAAGTTTACTGGTAAGTATCGAGACTTAGGCGATATGCAAGAAGAACCCATTCATGAAATTTGGCACCTTGAGCGTCAAACCTCAGGTAATGCCCCTTGGCTTATCGTCGGTGTTGAAGATTTAGCTTCTTAAGCACGGACTATATTACCAGCCTGTGTTCACAAGTATTGCTTGAGCGCAGGCTGGCACTCTATAACTGACCACGAACAGTTAATACCTCGCGATCCTCACCAAGATCAACCACCACGTTGGCGCTTTCACTTAAACTGGTTACGGCCCACTCCGACAGCCTTTGAAAAGGCTGAATAAATGCCAATACTTCCTCATCCGTCATGCCTTTGCCGGTTTGCGCCCGTAACGCGTGCTCTTGTTGTAAGCGCCAGCGATAAACCCGTGAAAAACTCTGACCATTAAGAAAAACAAGCCCATCAAATTGCTCAAATACTTCCTGGTAGTTAGTCGCTAGCAGGCGATTAACGCAGTGGCGAAAGTAGCCATCGTGGTCGTGTTTTCGTTCAAAATCATTGACGTCATAACCCAACTGCGCAGCTGGCTGAGCGGTTACCCCCACACACCAACCTTCTACGATTAATACTTGCGCCCCCTCTGGCACTGGCCGCCATTGGCTCTTGCTGAGCTTATTATCTGATGCTTTATCAAACACCGGTAATAGTAACGCCCGCTGCTGTTTAAAGTCGCATAGTACCTGTTGCAATAAAGCCAGATCGTGACTGCCTGGGAGACCACGCTGTTGATACAGTGGATGGACTTGCTGTGCTAACTGTGCTCGTTCATTGGCATCAAAATAAAAATCATCAAGCGATACCGCAACCCCAGTAATATTATCCCCGTACAGCTGCTTGATTAGGTTCTGACTCAAGGTTGACTTACCACTTCCCTGCATGCCGGAAATGGCCAGCAATAGCGGGGCCTGTTTACGCCGCCATAAACTGGCAACCTGGGTGGCGAGGTTATCTACTAATAGACTGCTAGGCACGTGCGCTGACGCCTTAGATCACGCTAAAAAACATAATGGTATTGTAGCTGCAGCGTTCTGCCCTGTTGCGGCACGCGACCATCTCTTAACCTAGGGTCAAATACATCCACTTTTTTATCGGTTAAATTCTCACCTTTAAGGTAAAGCTTCGCATCATCAGCAAGCTGCCATGACAGCGACAGTCCCAACAGCCAATAACTGGGTTGGTCAAAACTGGCAATCTCTGGGTTTGGCGGACCTGGCACAAAGGTGCTATCTCGCCATAATGCGTTTAAGGTGGCTTCAATGCCGTCATATTGATGGGTGATGGCAGCGGCAAAAAACTTTTTAAAGCTGCCATTTAGGGGTTTATCGAACATCTGCGTGAAAGCCCCTTGCAGCCAAGTGCGCTCGCTAAGATTGAGGTTAGCATTGACTTCAATGCCCTGCATATTGGTTTCAAAAACATTACCAAAGGTAAATTCCGCTTGGGGGTCGTTAATTGGGATCAGGTTGATAAAGTCACTCAACTGGTTTTCGAAAAGTACCACATCCAGTTGTTTTTGTTGGTCTTGGTAATGCCATACAAACTCGGTGGTTTTAACTCGCTCTGAGGTCAAATCGGAATTACCAATGGTGACATCATCATTAGAATTTAATTCGTTGCTCACTGGCGTGCGGAACGACTCACCATATTGAAACTTAAGAGTATGACGCGGGTTTAGATTATAAATAAAGGCCAATCGCGGTGATAGCTTATCATCTATATCCTTGACTTCATCATAGCGAATGCCAGCAAACATATTCATGTCATCGCTGAGTTTGTACTTGGCTTGGAGATACCCGGCATAAGAGTCAAACTCTTGCAGCAGTGGGTAAAATGGCGCGTAGTTTTTTACTGTGGTAACACCGCCTAAGTATGCGCTATCGGCTAAAAATACACCGCCAAAGTCGGGGTCGTAGTAACTTGTTCTAATATTGGCTTGGCTTTGCTCTTCATCTGACCACTCCAGACCAAAATTCCAATCCAGCTTGTCGTTTTGGCTAAAACGGCCATCGAGGTTGTAGGTTAAATCTCTTGATTGCCAAGCCGGCCCGACAAGAAAATCAGCGCCAGCGGCCAACCCTATCTCATCAGCGGCGACAATAAGCCCAGCACTTTTAATGTTGTGCTCAATGAAACTCAGCGAGTGACTTAACATCAGCTGCGGATTAATCTGCCAATCGTAACTTACTACCGCGGCTATATTTTCACTTTGATGCTCATTATCCGGTGAATAACGCGATAGATTTAAAAACTCATCCAGTTCCGTGCGGTTGTACCTTAACTGCCAGCTTAAGGCGCGATGGCTTCCACCAAATGTAATAAACAGGGATTTTAATGGATCTTTTACTGCGTTTTGAAAATAGCCCTCACCGGAGCGCTGATTAGCGGCAATATTACCGTATAACTCAGTGTCATCGCTGATTTTTCTTGAACCACTGAACGCCATTTGCAGCGTACCATGTTCACCGTATCCAACACTGAACTCGTTACTGGCGGTTTTAGTGATGACGTTCATAACCCCAAGAAAGGCATTACTGCCGTACAGCGCCGATCCTGGACCACGAATAAACTCAACTTTGGCAACGATATCAACAGGAATAAAAGGGGTGTAAACAGACGCTTTGCCAAATGACGATTCATTTAATCGCTGGCCATCAATCATTACCAACACATGGCCGGTATCCAAATACACACCTCGAGTATGCTCTTTTGGCACCGCGCCAACCCAGTCACCACGGGTGGATTGGAATCCGGGCACATAGTTCATTAATTCATAAACATTATCAACGCCAAGGCTGGCGATTTGTTGGGCATTAAAAACGGTGGTGCTCGATGGCACAGAAGCGCGGGTCTCAGAGGTTTTACTCGCGATAGATATGTTAACATCCAATAGTTCTTCAAAAGACAACTGGTATAAGTCTTCTTCGGATCCCTGTGCTATTGGCATACCGAGCACAGCGGCAAAGAGTAAAACGGCTTTATTCATAATAACGAGCTCTATGTTCCCACACTTCGCTCGCAGCATTAGTTTACAACTAACCTACGTAGCAGCATATGATTAATTTAATAATACTTGCTATTTGCCACTACGCAAGTTTTTGATTCGCCTTTTAAATTAGAAGCACACTGAGGTTATTAGGCAGCTGCCAGTTTGCGCGCTTTAAAATATTTGTATAAGCCAATTAATGACGCTGCAATCCAGAATAGCTCGATAACAAAGCTTGCCAAATTAAAATTATAGCAAAGGCTGATCAGTAACAAGATAGCGCCACTGAGGTTCATCAAGTTATAGGTTAGCCCTTCTGGTGATGCTTTTTGTAGCTGTAACATAAAAAATGCACCAACTACTAAAAAGGTGCCCGTCATACCAATAATATCGAAAACTAAATCGATCATACTTTATCCATTATAATCACCAACTCCAATTCACCGAACCAGATCTATTGAAGTTGTATTTGCTTTAGACCCAATTGGCTGGCCCAGTTCCATGGGAAGGGTCGTTTTCAATCATTGAAACAGCAAGTCAAACGGCGAGATAGTAACAAATACACAGCCTCAGGTAAGGACATATGTCTGATGGCATAACAAATGGCGGGGGGGTTATTTTGCCGTGACTTTGCCACCAATCATTTTTAACGCTGGCGTGCCACGGACTAAGGTGTCACGTGCAAAGGCTTGCTCGCAATTAGGACAGTGAATTTGATCTAGGGTGTGATCTTTAACAATACGCTCTTTGAAGCATTTGACCAAACTCCCTTTACCGCCCTTGCGGTATTTAAATAGCGGCTGTTTGCAGCCGGCACAAAATATATCGACAGTGCGAGTTGGTCCTTTTTTGTTTGGCTTAGCCATGTTTAATACATTAATCTCAATACCATTGCTATTAGGCTAAATTGTAAAACATGATACCCCCCATTGACCAGAAACAGCTTAAATGGTCGTTGCTCGAAAATGTAACTAGTGCCCAAGCTGGTGGCAACAATAAATAAGCCAATGGCGGCACCTAGGCCAATGGTGGCAAGCAGCGACTGCCCCATTGGTAACACCACTGACATAAACACCGCTGACAGCAATGACAATATAAATGCCACACCAAAGGTTAATTTCGGGTCGCTTGTTTTCAGGTCAAGCTCGGTTAAGCCACAGCCTTCCATCCACGTTTGCTGGAACAATATTGGCGAATACCAAATACCACCGAGCATGAAAGAAGACAATGCCGCTAACAAAGTCGCCCACAGATTTAATGCCTCAAACGAAAACGTCATCACAGCCTCGAGTGCATTGAGTTTTAGTTAATAATGAGTATAAGAGAAATTTTACTGATACACAGGTTTCTTTTGTAACTTGCGCTGCAATGTCCGCCGATGCATATTCAATGCTCTGGCCGTTTGTGAGATATTGCCATGGTTGGCTTTTAGCACCTGCTGAATATGTTCCCACTCCAGTCTATCTGGAGACATAACAGTTTCATTGTCGACCACCATGTTATCTTCGCCAAGCAAAGTTTGGATTATTAATTGACTGCTGGCAGGCTTGGTAAGGTAGTCATCGGCTCCCAGCTTGATGGCGGCCACCGCCGTTGCAATGCTGGCGTAACCGGTGAGCATAATGATCCTGGCCGTGGGAAAGTGCTGACGCAGCGGCGGGATATAGTTAATGCTGCTTTCATCAGCTAACTTCATATCTAACAGAATGTATTGCGGTGCAAACCCTTGGCTTTTTGCTATGACGTCATGCAAATCACTCAAATGCAAGGTCTCAAACCCATGTTTTTGCATCCGTCGAGCCAAGGTTTGCGCAAACGCAAGGTCATCCTCAATGAGCAGTAGTTTCATGGTGTATCCGCGGTAAAGTCACCACACAGGAAGTGCCGTGGGGTGATTGATTTTTAATAATTAAACGGCCGCCAAGCCGCTCAATGGTGGCATGACTGAGTAACACCGCCATACCAAGCCCATTCTCGCTGTCGACGATTTGCTGACCTAATTTAGCTAACTGCAGCGGCTCAACACCAATGCCATTGTCTGTGATGTTAATGGCAATATTGCCATCGCTTTGCTCGCAGGTCACCACAATGCTCTGCTGGTTATTGGCTTCATTCGCTCGCACCGCATTAGCGATTAAATTCAATAAAGCGGGGATAAGCATGGGGTCGTCAACCACACCACCAGAGCAATGTTCAGCAGTAAAAGTAAAATGCTGTTGCGGGTATTGTAAAGTGGCCAACTGCTGTAATGACGATAGTACTTTTGTTATCGCCACTGAATGAGTTTTATTTGCTTTAACGTATTCAGTGACTCGCCGAAACTCATGCAATTGCTGCTGACAACTGGCAATGGGCTGTGCCATTTCTTGTACAGCCTCATCCTTAGGGTAATTGTCTGAGAGTTCTTCATGCAGTAAAGCCAAATGTGCAATTGGCGTTGCCAGCTGATGGGTTGCTTGAGCCGCGGCACTGCCCAGTGCAATCACTTGCTCTTGTTGCAATTGTTGTTCTCTAAGTGCGGCAATATCCCGTGCTTTTCTTCTGTTTTGCTGCACTAAAATGGTCACTACCGTCGCCACCACAATGATAGTAAAGGTAAAATTCACCAACATGCCTAATAAGTGAGTCGACATGTCCATATGGTGCATGTGCTCATTTGACATTCTTAAGTAAAGATAACCGTAGGCAGCAATAGCGCTAATGCACACAAATAACATGTACAAACTGGGTAAAGTCACCGCAGCAATAATGGTTGGCAATACCAATAATGAAACGAAAGCGTTGGTGGCACCTCCGGTTAATGCCAACAGCACGGTAAGAAATACAATGTCGGCCAACAGCTGCATGGTCATGCCCAAGGGCGCGGCTTCTTTTATATTGCGATAGGCATAAATACTAAGCAATTGAAATACCGATTCGGCAGCGACCACTGCGGCCACAGCTAAAAAGTCAAACTGTTTATCGAACACCAATATCGCAATGGCCACCATCACTATTTGAATCACAATGGCCACCGAACGCAGCATCAGCAATTGCCCTAAGGCGGAGGCAGGGGAAAAAGCGATTTTCATATTTCAAAAAGCCACTATAGTTAATGGGTGTGTCTGCAACGAGGTTTAAGGTTACAGCAAACGAGTACGTGTTAGGGTTAGCTTACCATAGTTAAAGCAGCAATAGCTTGATCCCAGACAACAGCGTTAACACAAGGCGGATTGCTATTACTGACTACCTATTAGCCATCGGCAACAAAATACACGCACTTTGAGGCGCACAGCACCAGATTGATAGCAAAAGTTTAGCGAATTTGATATAAAGAAAACATAGGCCAACTGGTCGGATAAGAATAAGAGACACTATGATTTATGCAAAGATAACCGGTTGGGGTAAATGCATTCCACCAGCCAGTATTTCTAACGATGAAATAAGCACTGTGGTAGACACCAACGACGAGTGGATAAGCTCACGTACTGGCATTAAGTCACGCCGAGTTAGCCATGTTAGCACCGCAGATCTTGCCACAGTGGCAAGTCAGCAGGCATTGGCATGCGCAGGTCTAGCTGGTAAAGACATCGATTTAGTCCTACTTGCGACTTGCACGCCATCAACCATGGTTGCGAATACCGCTTCTTTAGTTCAGAAAAATATAGGGGCAGAAGGTGCTGCAGCTTGTGACACCAATGCCGCGTGTTCTGGTTTTTTATATGCACTGCAAAATGCCACCGCACAAATTCAAGCCGGCATGATCAAAAAAGCCGTGGTTGTCGCGGCCGAACGCATGACCTGGTATGTCAATTGGGAAAAACGCGACAGTGCAGTGTTATTTGGTGACGGCGCCGGTGCCGTGGTACTGGAAGCCAGCGAAGAACCCAGTGGCTTAATGGGCACCAAAACCGGCTGTGATAGCAGTGATCGCAGCATTTTGCATATTCCCAACTATGGCACCGATATGGATCGCATCGCCGCCACCGGACCATCCGCTCTCTCTTTTGAGGGGCGTGAAATTTTTAAGCGTGCGGTTAAAGGCATGAGCGAAGCTTGCGATGACGTACTCAAACAAGCGCAGCTTTCATTAGACGAAATCGATGTATTAATTCCACACCAAGCCAATCTTCGCATTATTCAAGCGATTCAAAACCGCCTTGAAATTGCCGACGATAAAGTCATGGTAAATATTGATAAATACGGTAACACTTCCGCTGCTACCATTGCCATTGCGTTATGTGAGGCGGTGGAAAATGGCTTAATCAAACCTCATGCGAATATCATGAGTGCTGCATTTGGTGCAGGTTTAACCTGGGCTGCAAGTTACTTAAAATGGGGTGATAGAGTCACACCACTGGCCACCTCAGATGCCAGCTTACCCCCGTGTGACAAAACTGGGCTTGAGCTTATTGCTCCGGCAGTAGCAGTTTGTAAGTCATCGTAACCACTCGATATCTCTCCTTGGATGGGCGATAATAACGCCATATTTTAGTCTCTCATCCAAGGAGAATACCGTGCTTAAAGCGCATAGCGAAATTAGTCAATTGGCTCCCCAAGCCGTTTGGAAATTCTTTGATCAAATTTGCTCTATCCCCCACCCTTCAAAACACGAAGAAGCCCTAGCCACGTTTATTGTTAACTGGGCACAAAGTAAAGGCCTTTCTGTAAAGCGGGATGAAACCGGCAATGTCTTTATCAAAAAGCCAGCCACCCCTGGCATGGAAGACAGAAAAGGTGTGGTGCTGCAAGCCCATATTGATATGGTGCCACAAAAAAATAACGACACCGAACACGATTTTGTCACGGATGCTATTCAGCCTTATGTCGATAACGGCTGGGTTACCGCCAAAGGCACTACTCTAGGTGCTGATAATGGTATTGGTATGGCATCGTGCTTAGCCGTATTAGATGCCGATGACATTGCTCATGGTCCACTTGAAGTGTTGCTTACCGTCGATGAAGAAGCCGGCATGAGCGGTGCATTTGGACTGCAGCCTGGTTGGTTAGAAGGCGACATCTTACTTAACACCGACTCAGAGCAAGAGGGAGAAATCTACATGGGCTGTGCTGGCGGTATTGATGCCTCTATTAGTGTCAATATTGAACGCCACAGCGTAACTGCGCAGCAGCAAAGCTATCAACTGACGCTGAAAGGCTTACGCGGTGGTCATTCAGGAGTGGATATCCACACCGGTCGCGCCAATGCCAATAAGCTATTAGCACGTTTTCTAAAAGATCATTGCCAAGAACTCAGTGTACAGCTGCTCTCTCTCCAAGGTGGCACACTGAGAAACGCTATCCCTCGTGAGGCCAGTGCCCTGTTCACAATGCCTGCAGAGCAGTTAGCGGCATTTAACCAGGCATTGCGAGCGTTTGAAACCACTATAAAACAAGAGTTAAGTAGCATTGAAACCGGGATCACCTTGGTTTTAGATGAGGTGACCAATTCGCAACAGCCCATGACCGAGGCCAGTCAAAGACAAGTGTTGAATTTACTCAATGCGTGCCCTAATGGCGTAATTAGAATGAGTGATGACATTCAAGGAGTGGTTGAAACGTCACTTAATATGGGCGTGATCAGCACCACCGACTCACAATTTGAGGTATTGTGCTTGGTTCGCTCTCTCATCGATTCTGGTCGCGAACAAGTGACCGGCAGTTTACGCTCTTTGGCAGAGTTAGCCGGAGCTGAGATTAAGTTAAGTGGTGCCTACCCAGGCTGGAAGCCCGATCCGAACTCGCAGGTCTTGGCTATTTTTAGAGACATGTACGAAACCATTTATGGTAATAAGCCAGATATTATGGTGATCCATGCTGGGCTTGAATGTGGGCTATTTAAAAAGCCTTACCCAGAGATGGATATGATCTCTTTTGGCCCCACCATCAAGTTCCCCCATTCACCCGATGAAAAAGTAGAAATCGACAGTGTGGGACTATATTGGCAACAAATGAAAGGAATATTGGCCAATATTCCGAAAAAATAAACCGCAACAAAAAGCCCAGCATCGGATGCTGGGCTTTTTAAAGTAAAGTGATTACTTAATTACTTAGCGAAGCGACGCTCTAAGTATTCAAACATAGTGCGAAGCCCTAATGCCTCACCACCGACGGGGCGACCAGGCAAGGCTCTGAGATTCCAAGCCATCACATCAAAATGCAACCAAGGCGTGGTGTTAGGATCAACAAACTCTTTTAGATACAATGCCGCCGTGATAGAGCCTCCAAATGGCGTTGAGCCACAGTTAGCGATATCCGCAACATCGCTTTTAAACAACGCTTTGTATTGATCAAACAAAGGTAACTGCCACACAGGATCGGCATTATTAGCACCTAACTCCATTAAATCAGACGCAATTTGTTGATCGGTAGAGTAAAACCCAGGTAATTCGGTACCAAGGGCAATACGACAAGCACCGGTAAGTGTGGCAAAGTCAATCAGTAGCTCCGGTTGCTCTGTTTGTGCTTCCGCAAGCGCATCACATAATACTAGGCGTCCCTCAGCATCGGTGTTGTCGATTTCTACGGTGATCCCTTTGCGGGTTTTTATCACATCTCCTGGTCTAAACGCGTTACGAGATACGGCATTTTCCACAGCAGGAACCAGCACTCTTAAACGTACAGGAAGCTTAGTTGCCATAATCATCTTGGCTAAGGCAATAACGTGAGCAGCACCACCCATGTCTTTTTTCATGTTACGCATGCCAGAGGCCGGTTTTAAATCCAAACCGCCAGAGTCAAAACACACCCCCTTACCGACTAACGTAAGTTTGGGATGACTGTCGTCGCCCCAATTGAGGTCCAGCAATCGCGGAGTATTGTCACTGGCTCGACCTACCATATGAATGGTCGGATAGTTTTGCTCGAGCAGCTCATCACCCACCACCTGAGTTAATTCACCACCATAGGTTTCTGCAAGCTCCGCCATTACTTCGGCTAAGTGTTGCGGCATCATATCTGCAGCAGGTGTGTTGACTAAATCTCTGGCGAGATAAATCCCCTCTACAGCCGCTTTAACACGGTGGTATAAGGACTCATCAGATAGTGCTAACTTTGCCTTAACGGCGGCCATTTCTTTATACGAGTCAAATTGATAAGCACCAAGCAAAAAGGCAATAGCATGGCTTTGCTGGTTGCTTATCTGCTCATCAAAACAATAAGTACCTGCTGGCAATTGTTTAGCCAGGTCGCCCAACAGCCAAAAGTCATCTTGTTCGTCCGCTACAACAATTACTCGGTCCAACTCGTCGCTGTTTTCTTTGGTAATAACAATATGCTGCTGCGATTGCAATTTTGCAGCGTTCACCACCGCTTGAACAATGTCAGACTGCTGAGATTGCCACTGCTCTAATGCTGCAGTTGTTAAAATAGAAATGGGAATACCCGAAGAAGAGTGAACTAATAAATTGCTCATGTAGGCCTCGTTGTTGTTTTATTAAGACTAAGACTACCAAGCTTGAAGATAAAATTCACGATTTCTTGTTATCTGAAGGAGGCTTTTTTTTCAAACTAAATGAACTTGGTAACACATCAACTCCAACCCATTCACCCACTTTTACGATAAGCGGGATAGTGACAGGCGCAAATGGCAGTACGGCAAACACTCCAAGCCCAAGTCCTTTTAATAAATCGACTAATTGTGCATTAGCGATTTTGAGCTCTGTTTTAACGGCTTTCCCTTGGCTGTAGCGCTTATAAATTTCTAGCATTTGCTTGGTTTCAACGCGCTCTTGAGCTAGCGCCAGCTTGAGTGCCAACATCGCTCTGCGCAGCCGGATCTGTTGTCTTCTTTTACTGATCCTAGCCACTCTTACAGGGGCTTTATGAACGACTTTTATTAGCTTCATAGGGTAACTCAACACGACGTATAAATTGAGTTTATCAAACTTTTGCTATTTAGAGCTATTAGCCAAAGGTACAAAAGTGTAACCAAGCGTCCCCTCTGTAACGTAAAATAGGTGCGAAAATAATTAAAACAAAAAATTTTAGGTGCTAAGCAAACCAAAATGTATAAATTTTGTTCCGAGCTCCCCCATAGGTTAGCTTATCATCACGTTTTTTTATTTTTTGTACAAAAAACCGACCTAGATTAGGGTTATTTTCACTGTTTAAACACCAAGATAAGCTATAAACAACTGTCATAGCCCATAAAACCCACCCTGTTACAGTTACTTACTACTAACCTTTATGATTAGTTTGTTGATTTAACAAAAACTTACTGCAAATGTTGCAGTTTAAAAAAACACTGCTAATTTTAAAAAAGCGCTTGCCAATGCATAGCAAATTAACTTATATGTGTATTAAAGGTAAAAATATTATAAACGACCTTTTTTATTGGTATGACAACAACAATCAACTGGGGAAACAGGATGAAACTAAAAAGTAACACGCTGCGCCGTGCAATTCGCTTTGCTTTAGCAACAGCAGCTACTTCTTCGTTGCTAACCACTACAGCAATGGCAGAAGAGGCGGATGAAACAAAAGCAGAAGAGAAAATTGAAAAAATCGCAGTCGTAGGCTCACGGGCAGCACCTCGCTCGGTCGGCGACTCACCAGTACCTATCGATATCATCGGTGCAGAAGACATGTCTAAAGCCGCAGGCTCTGACATGCTTGAGCTGTTAAAAGGCTCAGTACCATCACTTAACGTACATGCTAACCCAATCAGTGACGCTGCAACTTTGGTAAGACCAGCAAACTTACGTGGTTTACCAGCTGACAGTACGCTGATCCTACTTAACGGTAAGCGCCGTCACCGCTCATCGGTCATTGCGTTCTTAGGTGGTGGTATTAACGATGGTGCGCAAGGCCCTGATATTTCAGTAATCCCAAGCATTGCCCTGAAACAAGTGGAAGTACTTCGTGATGGTGCTGCGGCACAATACGGTTCTGATGCCATTGCCGGTGTAATGAACTTTGTACTTAAAGATTCTAGTGAAGGTGGTACCTTTGCGGTTCGCCAAGGCGAATACTATGAAGGCGATGGTGATACAACGGTTATTGAAGGCAACGTAGGTTTACCGTTCACTGACAATGGTTTTGCGAACTTAAGCTTCCAATACAAAGAAGCTGACGCAACCAGCCGCAGTGTACAACGTCCAGATGCTGCAGCTTACATCGCGGCAGGTGTTGAAGGCGTTGGTAACCCAGCACAAATTTGGGGTGCCCCTGAGATCAGCGATGATATCAGCATCTTTGGTAATGTCGGCCTAGACGTAACCGATAATTCTCAGTTCTACATGTTTGGTAACTACTCTGAGCGCGATGTGAAAGGTGGTTTCTACTATCGTAACCCGCAAACTCGTCCAGGTGTATACTCAAACGACGGTGGTGAAACACTGCTAGTAGGCGATTTAGACGGTGTTGGTGTTGGCATCGAATGTCCAACCATTAATCTAACCGATACCAATGTGGAAAACATTCCTGCGTATCAGCAAATTGCAGCTGACACTGAGCTTGGTCGTAACTGTTTTGCATTTAACGAAATCTTGCCAGGCGGTTTCACACCAAACTTTGGCGGTAATATCACAGATACATCTCTTGTGATGGGTGTTAAAGGTGAGCTTACTGATGGCTTCTTAGAAGGTGCATACTGGGATTTAAGTGGTTCAGTCGGTCGTAACGAATCGCGTTATTTCATTACCAACACAGTAAACGCATCACTTGGTGCTGAAACACCAATGGATTTCAGCCCAGGTAAATACATTCAGTTAGAAAAAGGCTTCAGTGCCGACATTTCTAAAGGCTTTGACTATGGACTTGCTTACGATGTAAACGTAGCAGCAGGTGCAGAGTGGCGCGAAGAAACGTTCGAAGTACTTGCTGGTGATGAGCCTTCATTTATTGCCGGTCCATTAACGCAACAAGGCTTTGGTATTGGCTCTAATGGTTTCCCTGGCTTCAAGCCTTCAGCAGCAGGCGAGTTTACTCGTCGCAATATCGCAGCATACATCGATATTGAAACGCCGTTCACTGAAGATTTCTTAATGGGTTGGGCACTTCGTTATGAAGATTACGATAGCTTTGGTTCAACTACAAACTACAAAATCACAGGTCAATATTACCTTACTGAAGATTTAGCACTTCGTGGCTCGATCAGCACAGGTTTCCGCGCACCAACCGTTGGTCAAGCAAACGTAAGTAACGTTCAAACCAACCTAAGCAGTGGTGTATTGGTTGACTCGGCCCTATTACCACCGACAAACCCGGTTTCGACACAGTTAGGTGGTACTGAGCTGACCCCTGAAGAGTCACAAAGTTATACCCTTGGTGCGGTTTACCGCAAAGGCGACCTATTCTTAACTATCGATTACTACAACATCGAAGTAACCGACCGTCTCAGCCAGTCAGAAAAAATTGTACTGAGCGATTCAGACAAAGAAGCGCTTAAAGCTGCTGGTGTACCAAACGTAGATAACCTGGCTCAGGTTAGCTTCTTCACCAACGACTTTGATACAACCACGCAAGGTATTGACTTAGTCGCTAACTACTCAATGGATATGTTAGGTGGCTTTGCAACCTTCAGTGCAGCGTATAACTGGAACGAGACTGAAGTGGATCGCTTCTCAGCTATTACCGGTGATTTCAAGGTTTCACGTCTAGAAAACGACTTACCAAACCACAGAGGCACACTAACGTGGGCACAGCAGTGGGATGACTTCTCTGGCTTCGTACGTTATAACTACTTTGGCGAATACCAAGGTGTTCACGTGGACTACGATGCAACGGCTAAAACAGCAGATGCAGCATCAACGTTTGACGCAGAGCTTACGTACTTTGCTTCAGATTCACTGAGCTTCTCTGTTGGTGCAAACAACATCTTTGACCAAGATGCTGAAGAACTTGATTTCTTTGATAAAACGGGTATCCCTAACAACAACTGGGGTGGCAAGTTTTACGAGACTTCTCCGTTCGGTATCAATGGTGGATACTACTACGTGAAAGCAACGTATACGTTCTAACTTTTACTGTAACCCAGAAACAAAGGCGAACTAGCGATAGCTATTTCGCCTTTTTATTTTTATTCTATAGCAAATGATATAAAGCAGTGACGCTATGTTGTTATTGAAAAGAGCTAATGAGTTATTAGCCGAAAATAAGCTTCGCGAAGCGGAGTTTATGTTTAAATCTGTATTGAAACAGTCTCCGAAAAATGGTCCTGCACTATTTGGTTTAGGCCGAATTTGTATGCGCTTAGAGCAGTACGACAACGCCATCTACTATTTAAAGCGCGCATGTGAACATTTGCCAAAAATGCTGGATCCCTTGTTTGCTTTAGCAGATGCTTTTATCGCGGTTGGCTCTCCAGTGGATGCCAAGACCGTACTGGAGTACACCTTAAGTGTTGCCAAACACAATGCTCAAGCACATTATCAGCTTGGACAGTTTTACTTAGATTATGGCTTTGTTGAACAAGCAGAAAAAGTATTTCGTGAAGGGGTAAACTGCCCCCATGGTACGGTGACAGGCTTTATGCTGTATGAACTGGCACAAATGTCAGCAGTCAACGAGCTCGAAGGATACCTTGAACTATTAGATAAACTGGTAGCAGAAAGTGAAACTCCAAGACTAAAAGTGGTGCTTTTTTATGCCCAAGCGAAATGCCATGAGCGATTGGGTAACTTAAAGCAAGCTGAGGAGTTTTATCAGCAAGCCAATGAAACACAATTAACCTTAGCCGAATTCAAAACGGAGCAAATGCTGCCTTTATTCGACAGCATTAAAAAATGGTGCAACAAGGCTTTTTTTGATAAGCCTGCCGATAAAGTCAAAACCACATTCACTCCTGTTTTTATTGTGGGGTTACCTAGAACCGGCTCTACCCTGTTAGAACAAATGTTAATTCAACATCCTGAGGTTGGTACCCTTGGCGAAAATACCGTGATCAGCGACAAAATTGTGCCTTACCTTTGTCAACGCAATGAAGCACACTTCCCAAACTGCTTACATACATTAAGCAATAGTATGCTTGATCATTGTAGGGGGTTATACGTTGATGAAATTAAGCGGCAAAGGGTGGCTAAATCCGTGGTCATAAATAAATTACCCGCAAATTTCCAAAACCTTGGCCTTATACATAAGTTATTTCCTGAAGGGCGAATTATCCACCTGAGCAGAAATTTAAAAGCGACGGCCTGGTCGGTATACAGCAATCATTTCGCCGCCAACGAGCCTTATTTTTGTTCAATGTCTGAGTTTGCACTGTATGCCCAAGCAGAGCATGACTTAATGACGCATTTCAAACAGTTTTTAAAACACGATATTTTCTCTTTAAGCTACGAACAGCTGATTGCAGAACCTGAGCGATACATTAAACGTTGTTTGAACTTCTTATACCTAGAATACGATCCTGAGTGTCTATCCTTCTACAAATCTAAAAAGCCCGTTCATACGTTAAGTAAGGCGCAAGTAAGACAGCCGATCAATACAACCGGTTTGGAGAAGTGGCAGCGTCATGCCGACTTCATTACTGAGCAGCTTCCTGACCCAGAGCCGAGCCCTCCGGAGCATACCGAGCAAACCACTCAAGTAAGTCCTTAAACTGATCGTTATGGGCATGTTTACTGGTCAACATATCGATGTGGCCGTAATTATGCCCATGTCCAAACTTTTTACCATACACTCTCATCTCTTGAACTCCGTTACCTGACTCTTTAATAAAAGCTTTTATATCAATTGGTTGAGCTAAAGCCTTATCGTTTACGCCAGCAATATGAAGGGTCGGTGGCAAGCTTAATTGTTGTAACGCTTGAGCATAATTAAAGCCATCGTCGCTGTCTACCCAAGGTCTCTTCTGTGCCCATCTGGCACTTTGCGCATGCGACTTAAGCGATTCATCATCACTGCCCCACCCCAGCTGTTTAGCAGGTAAATAGCCATGCTTTTTGGCGTAGTAATGGGCCAGCTTAAACCAAATTAGATTTGCTTTTAATAGCTTGCTAGGGTGGTTATTATGTAAACTTCGTTTTGACCCAAAATAGACACACGCCTTTACCTTACCAATCTCTTGCGGGAAGCGGGCAAACACACTATTCATCAGAACGCCGCCCCAAGAATGCGCAACCCAGTAACATGGGCGAGCAGAGAACTCAGCTTCGATATAATCCAACATCGCTGGAATTTCATGCAGTATAGATTCTGTTTGGCCATACTGTGCAGTGGGGTCAATTTGCGGAGTACTGTCACCGCGACCGCGAAGATCGGCAACAAAGCAGCGATAGCCATGTTCTGCTAAAAATGGCGCTAATCCTTTATTTGATTCAGTATAAAAAATCTTGCCATTTTCTACCGCGCCATGCAGCAAAAACACCATGGGGCCGGCTTTTTCAGCATTATAAATATGCCTTAAATGCAGTTTGTGGCCCTCACCAATATCAACAAATAATGATTCCTGCTGTACCATTTTGTAATTCTTCTTAGTTCATTTTTCTCATCGTACCAGTTAAACAGATTATCTGTGTGCATTCAATCAAGCTGAGATGGGAAGCAAACCCTAGTTAAGTGACACCATTTAAATGGTATAATAACTCTTATTTGCTTAAAGAATCGTTAAAAGTGCACCCACGTAATAAACACCGTAATGGCTATGACTTTGAATCACTCATCAACGCAGAGCCGACATTATCACAACATGTAATATCACGAGAAACAGGTGCCCAAACCATCGACTTCAGCGACCCAAGTGCCGTCAAGTCCTTAAATAAAGCATTATTAAAAGCCGATTACCAGATTCAAGCTTGGGATATCCCGCCACAATTTCTTTGCCCACCAGTACCAGGCAGAGCGGACTATATTCATGCTTTAAAAGACTTATTAGATAACTCAAGCCTACCTGAGAAGGTAAGCGGTGTTGATATCGGCAGCGGTGCTAACCTTATTTACCCAATCCTTGGCAGTAAAGAATATGGCTGGCGATTTATTGCATCCGATATTAACCCTGCGGCGGTGAAATGTGCCAAGACCATTGCACAATTAAATCAATTACCAGTAAAGGTTTTGCAGCAAAAGAACCCAGAACACTATTTTCGCTCGATAGTAAAACCAAATCAGTTTTATCACTTTTCCATGTGCAACCCGCCCTTCCATCATAGCGAGGAAGCGGCACAGGCAGGTACACAACGTAAGTGGAAGAACTTAAACAAAACGCCGAAAAGCCAACTTAATTTTGGCGGTCAAGCACAAGAGTTATGGTGCCCAGGTGGTGAGAAGCAATTTATCTTAAACATGATTAACGAGAGCCAAGAGTTTAAGCAGCAGATCTACTGGTTTACCTCATTAGTATCTAATAAAGATAACCTTAAGCCATTACAAAAACGTCTCAAATCGCTTGCGGCACAACAAATAAAAGTCATCGATAAGGGACAAGGTAATAAAAAGAGTCGTTTTCTTGCTTGGAGCTTTTTTACCCCTGAAATGACAGCATAGCTCTATATTTACAATCTTTATGACAAATTGTATTGTGCGCAACTCCCTCATACAAAAGTGCTCAGCACAACGCATATCAGTTTGTATGCTAACCCTAGCAAGTGCTGATATGAACTATGGTGATTTTAAGCGTTGCGAAGTTTGCCGTAATCGTTTTCAGAAAACAAATAAACGAATGTGACTAAACAAAGTAAAAAGGATTATTTTGATAACTCAAAATAATCCTTTTCTGTTAAATATAAAACTTGTTGCTTGTTTATCTTTCTAACGCATTAAAACTCATATTTCACTTTAAAGCTATATGCTCGGCCGGTGATATCATAAGTTGCACCTTCAATGCCAGATGGTTCACTAGCTACAACTGGTGGCTCCTCATCGGTTACATTGTCAATACCAACAGAGAATGATAGGTGGTCGTTATATTGATATACAGAATTCAAGTCAAAGCGAAGATAAGAATCAACTGGCTCATTGGCATTGCCCTTATCTAACACTTCATCTAACCACTGACCACGAAGTTCTACATTCCAGCTTTCGTATGACCAATTTATAAATGAGGACATCTTATATTCAGGAATAAGACCCGCATTAGAAGAGTTGTCGTATGTACCGGTACGATTGATAACCTCTGCCTCTGGATGGGCTTGGTCATTAAACTTATCGTACCAAGAAATTTCAGAACCAAGTTTCCAATCTCCCACGGTTGTGGCGAAGGTATAATCCAACCCAAGGTCAACACCAACAACTTCCCTTTCTGCAAGGTTGACATACGTTACATCTACTTGGGAAATATTACCATTTGCATCCCGGATCACGCGGTCGCCTAATAGGGGATCACCAGCAGCATTCTTATCAATGAAATACTGTTTAGGATTATCAATTGCATTTTCTTGCGTAATATTGAAGTAATCCAAACGAATATTAAGCCCTTCAATTGCTTCAGGGCTCCAAACTATACCTGCAGTAAAGCTTTCTGACTCTTCAGCATCAAGTTGTAATGAATTACCTGTTGTAATAGTTAGGAATTGGAACAATGCTGGATCAGACTGCATTGAACAGCCAGCTGTTGCCGCCGTTGAGCCCGCATTTTCAGCAGCACAAGGATCGTTCAAGAAGTCAAATGATTCGGAAGCTCCCTGATACAGCTCTTGTAAAGATGGCGCTCTGAAGCCAGTCGAATAAGTCGCTCTTAACTTAAGCGCGTCACTAGGGTCAAACTCAATGCCCACTTTAGGGTTAATATCAGTACCAAAATCATTAAAATCCGAGTAGCGAACAGCAAATGTCATATCGACTTTATCTATAACAGGAACAAATGCCTCAGCGTAGATTTCTTTTGAAGTTCTATCGCCTTCTGTTGCTTGTAAGTTGACTCCACCGATAGTTTGAAAATCAGAAATCAAACCGTCTGGGTCCTTAGAAAAGCTCTCTTTTCTATATTCAGCACCCAATGCTATCGCAACTGTACCTGCAGCTAAATCAAATAAATCACCACTGACATCAAAAGAGAATGAATGCGTTCTGGAGCGGCCTGTCATCTGTACATCTGTTAGCATATAATTCCACTGATCTTCAGGCATTTGTCCTGCTTCAGCAAGTGGATTCAATTGCACACAACCTTCTACTTGAGCACATACACTTTCAGGGCCTACACCAAGTTTAAGGTGCTCTTTATTGACAACATTAACATAGGTTTGACTATAGCGGCTTTGCGAGCCAATAACTTTACTTGACCATGTCCAGTTGTCACCAAACTCACCATCAAACTCCATTACTAAACGATCGAATTGTGTATTGTGATCAAAAAACCGTGGTGCTCCCGAGTCAGTCATACGACGACGCCAATCTTTGATATCTTGATCAAAGATATTGTATCTATTATCTTTGCTCCATGTTAAATCACCCACTTCAAACGCGGAAAATATTGGTGCGTACGCCCAAGTTTCTAAAATTTGTGTATCTGAATGGATGAACTCTGCACTAAATATCAAAGTGTCAGATACTTCATAGTTACCGCTTGCAAACAAAGAAAACCGTTGGTTATCAGGAATTTCTGATGTAACTTGTTGATAGTTATATGGCGTCCAGTTAGAAGATATTCCAGATAAGCCAGCCCCACTATTCGCTCTAGTAACCACCGCGACATCGTCTGGATTATTGGTTCTAATAATCGAGCCATCTTCTTGAGCTTCAAAGCCTGAAATTGTTGCTCTACCGGAAGGAATCGCCGAGGATGGAATGGGCGTTACAGATGTACGATTACGGTCTCTTGAGTAAACTGATTTTTGCTCATAGAAGTTTGCGCCAAATACCATTGAGCCTTTATCACCAGATATACCTGTTAATAGATTGAAGCTACCTCTTTCACCTCCCTCATCCGAAGGTTTAGAGTAACTGTAATCAACCATTAAGCCTTCATATCTATCTTTTAGAATAATGTTAACAACACCTGCAATCGCGTCTGATCCGTAGATTGATGATGCACCGTCTTTTAGAATTTCAATTCTTTCGATGGCTGCTGGAGGAATTACATTTAAATCAACGGAATCACCAGTATCAGCATTATTAGAAGCTCGGTGTCCATTTATTAAAACCAACGTTGATGTATCTGGTAACCCCCTTAAGTTGATACTTGAAGTAGGACTACCGGCTCTTGTTGTATTGGTAATACCGGTAACTGCAGGTAGCTGGTTAATTAAGTCAGCAATATTATCAACACCAGCCATTTCTATTTGTACTGAATCTACGATTGTTACTGGTGAGGCGTTTTCTAAATCTTGTCTTTGGATCCGAGAACCCGTTACAGCAATTCTTTCTATGCTTTTAGCACTGTCTTCTTCAGCCGAAGAATATGCTGAGAAGAACACGGTTGAAGCAGCCCCTATTGCAGTTGCTAACTGCACTGCATTTGAAATTTTATTTTTTTTTACCATAGTTAGATTCTCCCTGGTATTTATATGTTTTGTTATTACTAAAGTATTATTGCCATTCATTTTGTTAACAAAGCCAATACTAAATACTAACACCAATAAACACCCTAGCAACATAAAAAAACCCTAAAGATGTAAAAATTATTATCAAACATAGGTAAAACAAAAAGATTTGTACAAATTCACTTAATTAAGTGCTCTATTTGAGACAAAGAGCTTCACTTAAAACACCGCTCATACAACGATGCAAACAAGTAAAGCTTCGCTATCCATCTGTTATAACATCGAATTTCGTCAAGTTGTTAGTGTCAACTTGCCCATTCGTATTAAACAAATATCATGACGAATAAGTTTTAAGCTTATGATATTTTGTAACACTTTTTAATCGGCTAATGAATGCTAACTAAAACACCTTTTTGTATTGCAATAAATGTGCGAGGCGACTGCCGAGTTGAAAACACACCAGAAGAAACTGTGCCCAAAGGTCATCTACCTGATAGGAGCGGGTTTATCCGGCGATGTTACATTATGCTCAGAATGCAAAAAACCCGCTGCATTACTGCAGCGGGTTTGACGTACATGGAAGTACTAATATCGATGAGATTCATGGATAAATGCTTTTCATAGAGAGACACAGGGGTGAACTGTGACCGAAGCACGGCTTTGCAGCGCAGTGAACGCGAGGTATGGATACCGAGCCGGAAGCCCTCCACAGGGATGTGTGCCCAAAGACAGTAAGAGTCGCGTGGTTATCTTTACCACTCAGTCTACTTTGCTTTCAAGGCTGTTTAGGTTTTGTAGGCGCGGGTTTACCCCGCGCTTTTTATTATGCGCTAAACGCAAAAAACCCCGACTCTTTCGAATCGGGGTTTTCTTAATAAGGCCCTGGCGATGTTCTCATTCTTTTCATAGAGAGACACATGGGAAGCCCA